>JANOHQ010000126.1:0-6914 GCA_031406595.1 Chitinophagaceae bacterium | reverse complement strand
GGCATTAGTCCCACCATGTTATCAACGCTGATATAACCAGCTTTCATTTGTGCACTGGCGTTGCCTGCCAGCAAAAGGCCTGCGGCTACAACAATTACGGAAAGAAATTTTTTCATCAGTTTATTTTTTATTGCTTGTTTGGTCAGATGGAACTCGACATAAAACATATATGTCTCATTTCATATGGTTTGTTTTGTATGCTTTACTATGATACTTAAAGAGGGCTTTTAGTTGTCTGCCAACCGGCCGGTCAAACTGCTTATGATTTTTTTAACAGCTTACCTGACCCCCAGGTCCTTCAGGACATCTTCGCTCTTGTCCAGTTTTGGGTCGGCAAATATAATGGTACTTCCCTCACTTTTATCGAGTACCAGTTCATAACCCCGGTTCACAGCCATCCGCTGCACTGCATTATAGACCTTGTCCTGTATAGGTTTGATCAATTCCTGCCTCTTTTTGAACAGATCTCCCTCAAAACCAAAGCGTTTGCGCTGGAGATCCCGGAGATTTTTCTCCTTATTGAACAGCTGGTCCTCTCTTTTTTTCTTCAGATCGTCGCTCAACATCACCTGCTCTGCCTCATAGCTTTTGTACATATTGTCCAACTCCTTCTGCTGGGCATCGATATCTTTTTGCCAGCCCGCAGTGATATCATCCAACTGTTTCTGGGCCGTTTTGTAATCCGGCATTTTATCCAGGATATACCTTGTATCAATCACGGCAAATTTCTGGGAAAAACCCAGCACGCCGATTCCAAGCAGGCAGGTAAGAAGTAGGATCTTTTTCATATAACTAGATTGATAATTATTAATCAGGTTCGTAGCCCAGCATAAAGGTGAAACGGGAAGCTCCTTTAAGTCCTTGCTGACCCGGCACTATACGATCGAGACCAACACCATAGTCAAACCCGAGCAAACCAAACATGGGCAGGAAGAAACGCATACCTACACCCACGCTGCGACGGAGACGGAAAGGATTATAATCTTTATAGTCATGCCAGCCATTGGCTGCTTCAAAGAATGTTAAGGCATAGATGGTACTGCTCGGATTGGTTACCAGCGGGAATCGCATCTCCAGTGTATACTTATTGAAAATAATAAAGAACTGGTTGGCACTTTGCTGATCAGGATTGACAGTTGGATCAGATGATTCATAAACCGGGTAACCACGATGTGCTACGATATCGTAACCCAACAGGCCATAGTTGTTGGTCAGACCGGCATCACCCACCTGGAAACGTTCGAATGGCGAGTAGTCCAGTTTTTTGCTGTAGCGACCCATAAAACCATACTTGGCTGCGAGTTTCAATACCAGCTGGCGGTTCTTCTCAGCACCGGTTGGCTTACCGATCGGCACATACCATTCTGCATTGAATTTCCATTTATGGTATTCCGGGTTCTTATACTTATTCACCGAGTTGGCGATATTCTTATTGAAAGAAGAATACGGCGGTGTGAACTGCACACTTGCTGCCAGGTTCGATCCGCTTGTAGGGAAGACCGGGTTAAACACAGACGAACGTTGTAATCCGAGCTTAAAACTCACGTTGTTGGACGTACCCGTCGTGAAATTCTGATCGAAGATGGGATAGTTGCGCAATTTATACTGCGTGATATTGAATGTATACACCAGGCTGAAAAAGTCATCCGGCCATTTTAATTGTTTACCGAGTGATACTGAGAAACCAAGTGTCCGCAGGTAATTGGTATCTGACTTTGCACGATCGATCTGGCCGGTAAACGGATCAAATGCATTGGAATATTTACTGTTGTTGATCGCAAATGTAAGCGAATTCCTTTTTTTACCACCCAGCCAGGGTTCCGTAAAAGAAGCGCTGAGTGAACGATAAGCCCGTCCGTTTGACTGGATACGAAGACTCAGTTTCTGGCCATCGCCTGTTGGCAATGGATCCCAGGAAGCTTTCTTCCAGAAATTGCGGATGGAAAAATTATTAAAAGTCACGCCCAGGGTGCCGGTAAGACCTACGCCTCCACCCCAACCGGCAGAAAGTTCAAGCTGGTCAGATGATTTTTCTTCGAGTTTCCAGTTGATGTCCACTGTTCCGTCATCAGCATTGGGTACCACACCCGGGTTGATCGTTTCCTGGTTGAAGAACTGCAGGTTAGCAAGCTCTCTTTGTGAACGGATCAGGTCAGAACGGCTGAAGAGCTCGCCCGGAACGGTTCTCAGTTCACGGCGGATCACATGATCCTTTGTTTTTTCATTCCCCGCGATCGACACATTTTTTATTCTCGCCTGCGGACCTTCAGTGATCCTTATCTCGTGATCGATGGTGTCATTGTATACGGCTGTTTCAACTGGTTCTACGCGGAAAAACAGGTAACCGTCGTCCATATAAAGTCCGCTGATATCACCGCCCTCCTGGGCCATTTCTTTTCCAAGACGCTTGTTGAGGATATCGATATTATAAATATCTCCCCTGTTGATACCCAGGATAATATTCAGGATGGAGTCCGAATATTTTGCATTCCCTTTCCATACGATATTGCCGAAATAATATCGCCGGCCTTCGTCCACTTTCAGGTCGACATTGAGATTCCCCGTACTGGTATTGATGTTTGTATCGGCAATGATCTGGGCATCGCGGTATCCCAGGGAGTTGTAATAGTTGAGTACTTTATTTTTATCTTCTTCAAATTTTTCCTGGTTGAATTTGGCGCCGCTGAGTTTGAAACGAAAATACGGATCGAGTAATCTTTTTGTTTTGCTGAGCGAAAGAAACCCCCACTCCTTTATCCATTCATTAAAGGAAAAAGGTTTGTCACTGCCATAGGGACTGGGTGTATTGTCAGCATTCAGCGTGGCTTTGCTCATCTCCTTGGTGCCTTTCATCTGTTTCTTCAGGCGGAAATCATCCACGTTCTCATTCCCGAAATAGCGGATATTATCAATATGAACTTTCTTTCCTTTGTCAATGTAAATGGTCATCTCCGTTGAATTGGCAAAAACCGTATCAGGCTGCTCTTCGATCCGGACCGTTACATTCAGGTAGGCTTTATCCGTATAGAACTTGGTTACTTTCTCCACGATATCGCGGCGGGTATTCTCGGTAACAATGGTTTGTTTGGCAAGATTTACTTTACCCAGTATCTCTTCTTCATCGCTTTTCTTAATACCGATAAATTTAAAATTGCCGAGCCGGGGCCGTTCGATCACACTGATCTCGATCCAAACTTTATCATCCTGTATCCTGGTCACATATACCTGTACACCGGAAAAGAAACGCTGGCGCCAGAGTGCGGCAATTGATTTGGCAAATACATCCGTACCGGGATGTATGAATTTATCACCGGCCTGGATATTGGCGATAGAATAAACAATGGAAGTATCAAGGTGCCTGATACCCGTGATGGTTACATCGGCGATCGTATATTCTTTGGCGATCCTGGAATTTTTCCATTCGAGTAGTTTGGGATCAACAGATGTCGGGTTGATTGTATCTACCACTTGCGCCTGCATCGTTAATAAAGATCCCAGCACAGCTATCACGGTAACACTAAGCCTAAGTAAAAATCTTTGCATGATTGATTGTTCAAAAAGTCAGTCTCAAATGTGCCCGACAATCCTAATTGACTGTTTTACAGGCTCACCCCCGCCTGCACACAGGCAAGCTTTCTGGTTGAGGCGGCAAAATAACGGTAAATATTTGAAGTCTTTGTTAAAGAAAGCCGACAAAAAGACCCTGCGGGTCAAATTAGTCAGCTTTAGGCTGAATATGCCTGATTTTCCTAGCTGGCGGGCTGATTTTCGACCTGTTCGCTGGTCTTTCCGAAACGCCTTTCCCGTCCCTGGTAATCCAGGATGGCTTCATAAAGGTTGTCTTTTCTGAAATCGGGCCAGCGGACATTGGTAAAATACAATTCGGCATAAGCAAGCTGGTAGAGCAGGAAATTGCTGATCCTGTATTCGCCACTGGTCCTGATCATAAGTTCGGGGTCAGGAAAACCGCTGGTGCAGAGATATTGCTGGAGGGTGTGCTGGTCGATGTTCTCTATATTTAACCGGCCACTTTTTACCTCCCAGGCGATGCTTTTTACCGCATTGAGCAGCTCCCACCGTCCGCTATAGCTCAGGGCCATGATCAGGTTCAGCCCCGTATTGTCTTTGGTGATATCCAGCGCTTCATTCAATTCATTCTTTGCGTACTCAGGCAGCATGTTCATATCGCCGATCACATGCAGGCGGATATTATTCTTATCAAGGCTTTCCACTTCTTTGCGGATGGTGCTGACCAGTAATTCCATCAAGCCGATCACTTCGTATTCAGGACGATCCCAGTTCTCCGTAGAAAAAGCATAGAGTGTAAGGTATTCGATCCCCAGCTCAGCTGATCCTTCCACAATATTGCGCACGCTTTCCACGCCATGGAAATGACCAAACAAACGGTCCTCTCCTTTCTCTTTTGCCCATCTCCCGTTTCCATCCATGATGATAGCAATATGACGGGGCAGGTACTTCTTGTCTATTTTTTCGAGTAATGCTGACATAATCTTTGGCCTCAGACGCACAAAGTTAATAGCAAAGAGTCTAATTCTTCGATAAACTCAGAAGAGTGAAAGATTGCTTCGGTGTTGCCTCGCAAGAGAAAAAGAGAGAACCTGTCCCCGCAAAATGAATTACAGCAGACAAGACCTCTCTCTTTTAAGCTCTTTATTCTTTTTCTAAGCTCTTAGGATTAATAGCAAAGAGTCTAATTCTTCGATAAACTCAGAAGAGTGAAAGATTGCTTCGGCGTTGCCTCGCAAGAGAAAAAGAGGGAACCTGTCCGTGCAAAAATGAATTACAGCAGACAAGACCCCTCTCTTTTAAGCTCTTTATTCTCTTTCTAAGCTCTTAGGATTAATTTCTTCCCCAGACAGCTATCCTCGATTTCCCTCTCAGGAAACCTTTTGTTTCGTACCAGAATTCTATTTTAGTAAGATGTCTCAATCCTCCGACCATATCGATCACACGGCTTTCGCTGCCCTGTACAAAACGGTTGCGCAATTCCACATCCTGGACGCTGCCATTATCAAAATGAATTTTCATGCTGTACATTTTCAACGGGCCATCGGTTACTTTTAATTTGATCTGGCGGACATCGTCTTTCCAGTTGCCGAAATGGATCACATCACGATCAACCCCGAAACCAACTTTCTTGTCTTCCAGGAAAAACCAATCACCTGCTGTTGCAACAGAATGACGGGTGGTAAAAGCAGTAGTGAGGCTGAAAACAGCAGCAATCAATGTGCTGTACAGAATAGTCAGGCGCATAGTAATAAGTATTGGTTAATGAATATGTTTAGTGATAGACCATGTTCTTTTCTGGTTAGTTTAATCATAACACTAAATAAACCCAAAACAGGATGCTCCCGCTAACCCATCGGGGTGATTTTGCTTCTCCGCAGCTGGCGGACCGCAATGACCACTTCGCTTTGCTCACAATGCTCCCTTAGCTCTGCTCGCAAGAGCTATTCCGTGGAAGATTACTTGTCGGAAACTTACTTAGCTGTTGGACACTTGTACGACTGGAGATTGAACGTAATATGGAACATAGCAGTAACAAACTGGTCTTTTTGCTTGCTGTTACCCCGTTGAATACCGGGCCCACCGATAGGCTCACCGATCTCGTAAGAACGGTCGCTTAATAATAACCCGTTTGATGTACTGCCATCAGGATTGGGAGGGAATACAGCCGGATCAACATAGGTCTTGCTGACATCGTCGAGGTAATCCGTGTTGGTGAACCGATGTAATATTTCAAAACCGATATTGATCCTTTCATTGAACGAATATTTCACCCCGCCACCAAAAGGAATACTGATACCCATTGAACTGTACTGTTTACGATCCTGGTATAAACTGCTGCCCTGTCCTTCGGTGCCCAACTGCCGGAGAAATATCTTCTCACTGCGGAGATAAGCATAAGGGTCATAGCTGAAAATACCTGCACCGAGTGTGATATAAGGAGTAAAACTATAGTCTGGTTCGCCGGGCATAAAGCGGAAGAAATTAAAATCCCCCTGTAAGCTCAATTCCCAAACCTTGCTGTTAAAGCTCAGGTTCCGCCGGTACATATATTCATTATGAGTATTGTAGCGGTCGGAATAACCGAGTTGTGCAAAGCTGGCGCCGATACGGAGAGCGATATAATTACCGAAATTTTTACGGAAGAAAATACTCGCCGCAAACTTGGCTGCATTCAAACGGGCCTTGGTATTCAGGTCGCCGAAATAGTGACCGGCACCTACACCTATTCCAAACTCACCTTCCTGTACCACGGCATCCTGTGCTGATAAGGACTTACCGGAAAAAAAAGCGATGGTGGAAAACGCAACGGCGGCAAAAAACTTCTTCGTCATAACTTAAAATTCGGTTCGGGATTAACTTAGAACGCTAAAAATAGCATTTTCTTTTATTTCGGGGTCACGAATTGCACAAATAGCAGGAATAAAGCGGGAACTGCACAAAACTGTATAGCAACCAGCGGAATAGCTTCTTTGCTGCTCTTCATTTTTCCTAATTCCTTTTATCCAGGCCCCAGGTGAGTTTATTTCGGAGGGTCTGGAGGAAATTATTTTCGCTGAGCCGGACCAGGCTGATGTCAAAACTCTCCTTTTTAACGGCTAACTGGACCGATTTGCTCACGATCTCGCGCCGGGAATCAAGGGCGCAGATGATTTGTTCGGAACGGCTTTCGATCTCGAAAGAGATAACATTATCATCGGGTACGATGATGGGTCGGACGTTCAGGTTATGCGGGGCTACAGGGGTGATTACAAAACTTCCTGAATCAGGGAAGACGACCGGGCCATTACAGCTTAATGAATAGCCGGTAGACCCTGTTGGGGTCGCTACGATCAATCCGTCAGCCCAGTACGTATTTAAAAATTCACCATTCAGGTAAGTATGGA
>JANOHQ010000069.1:0-17939 GCA_031406595.1 Chitinophagaceae bacterium | reverse complement strand
AGGAACGGTTCCTGTAGTACTCCTGTATCCGCCTGCAGCAATAATACTCCCATCGGCCTGTAGCGAAACAGAGGAAAATGCTTCATTATTGGTGCCGCCCAAAACTTTGCTCCATATAATACTACCGTCACTGCTGTTTATTTTTGCAATCCATCCATCCCGGCTGCCCCCATTATACCCCGTAATATCACCATCATTAGCGCCGGCATAACCCAGCACAATGATATTCCCATCGGGGGCAATGACCAGTTCGGATAAATAATCATTCAGGGATGTGCCATAGAATTTTTTCCAGGCCACATTCCCGGCAGCATCCGTTTTAATGATAAAACCGTCTTCTAATGCATGATAACCCGTAGCAAAACCACTGGTGTTCGTAGCCCCACAAAGGAAATAAGCACCGTCCGGTCCTTTCACTATACCGGTCACATATTCATCACCGCTTCCCCCGAATTGCTTTTTTAAAGAGGTGTCGGGCACCGGTGTGTCCGTTTTTGATTTTTTACAACTGATCAACACCACTAATAAGAGCCCGGATAAAAGAAGATATGTTTTTTTCATTTTATTTGGTTTAGCAAATGGTTACGGATTTAATAATAGGTATAACGTGTTGTTTGTTGCTCTTTCATTACAGAGGAGCTAACCGTCATGCTTTGTATTCGGTTTTTACTGTCCAGTTCATATTTATAATATTCTCTCGCAGGTGCCGGTGCAGTACCATTATAAATAAACCGCCGCGAAACGGGATAAGCAGTTTGAGTACCCTGATAGATCAAACCGAAATCTTTATCGGTAAGTGCATTCGGCAACTTGTAATCATACTCATATATCACCCGTTGCTTTAGTTTGTTTTGGGTATAGACATGCATACTGTCCAATACATTTTTTGCACTATAGAAATACCGGTATTCTTCTTCCGGCCAGGAACCAGGTGTTAGTTTTCGGGAAATCAACCGTCCATTGTTATCATAGGCAAATGTTTCCGATTTCGGTCCTGAACCTGCCGGTCCTGTTTTGAAAGAACTGATCAATATATTCACCAACTCATATCGCAGGTAACCACCGCCGGGTGCTGGGTTTTTAGCCGAGTCTTTTGCTACAACTTCGTAATAACCGGGATAATAAATATAGGTATCCGTGTAACCGTTCCTGGCATGGTATAGCGACACGATCCTTCCCTGCCCATCATAACTATAATTGTCTACCGTGCCATCGGGCTGGGTAACAGTTTTTATTTTACCCGGACTTGCTGCCATTGTCCGTTCACTATATTTCTGACCGGCAACAACCAGCATCCAAAAAAAACTCAGGCAACAAAGAAATGAATGTTTCATAGAGGGTTATTTACAGATCATTTTTTGGAGATGACGCGTATACAATTGAACCCGCTATCCGTGACATAAATATTTTCCTTTTCATCCAGGCATATCCCGTATACCTCCCAGGACAGGGATGCTTTACTGATGGGACCGTCGTTCAATGCATGAGCCCCCCGGGATTCATAGTTCTCGTCAGGTTGCGCGCAGAGGTAGCTGCCCGCTACTGTTTGAACGGTACCATCCGGGAAGATCATTCGTATAGCTGACCCGCCATTGCGGTAGCGAACATTTTCCTCATGATCTTCACTTAATGCATCCGTAGTACCTCCATCGACTACATATAAAGTCCCCGAGGGTCCGGCAATGATCTCCTTTAGCATACTAAAAGATGCTTTGGATCCTTTCCCGTCACGGCGACCCTGTATACCTTCTCTTCCTGCCAGCGTACTGACCATACCGTCGGGAGTTATTTTACGGATAGTGGTATTCTCCGCTACATACACATTATCGCTGGCATCGATAGCAATACTTTTGGGATATAAGAAATCGGCTTGAGCAGCCGGCCCATCGGCATAACCACCATTTCCATTACCGGCATAAGTGCTGACGGTATTGCCACTAATCTTCCTGATACAGTGATTGCCTTCATCACAAACAAATATGTCGCCCTTGCTATTCACTGCTACGCTAACCGGCCGGTTGAATTGTGAAGTTTTCACGTCTCCATCCTCGCGACCAATGCCATTTCCTCCTGCGATCGTAGTGATACCCGATTTAGTGATCCTTCTTATCGCATTATAATTTTTGTCAGCGACTATCAGGTCACCATTCCTGTCGAGACAAATAGCTACCGGGCTGTATAATCTGCCTTCAGTCAGTGATCCATCCTCCTGCCCCTGGCTGCTTCCGGCAAATGTAGAAACCATTCCACCCGCGGTCATGCTGCGAATACGGTAATTATGAAAATCGGCTATCAAAAACCCTCCTTTCTCATCACGGATGATATCAAAAGGTTTATCAAACCTGGCCATCCGGCCATCACCATCATCCGTACCATGACTTTTTGAGTCGTGGAAGTCAACCCCCGAACCTGCAACTGTAGTGATCGTGCTGTAAGGACTATTGAATTTGTTAAGCATCGGGTCTTCCGTATTTAAACCTTTTGAAATTTTCGGAGGCTTTGGTGGCCTGATCGTCTTACCTCCAATATTGATCTGTGCAGCCGCTGGCAACATATAAAAAGAAATGCCTAACAGGCAGATTGATTTTATTTGCATACAATTATTGTTTGGATATTTTTCGTACACAATACAGGTCGCCCACGTAAATATTTCCTTTGCTGTCTGCGGAAAGACCATTAATCATTCCAAAGCGGGCTTTGGCCCCGGCTGCATCCCGCCACTGTGGCTCATTAGCCCCGGCGATAATGGTCACAACGCCCGCGGGTGTAATCTTTCGGACCCTGTAGTTTTCGCCTGCATATATATTATCTTCCGCATCGATAGCCAGTGCATTGATCCGGAGAAAATCGGCAGCCTTACCCACACCATCTTTTCCTTCACCCGGCACCCTGTTCAGCGCCCCGGCAAAAATGGAGACAACACCAGCCGTGGTGATCTTTATAATAGCAGAACCTGTTGGTGAATTATCCTGTGTGATAAAAACATTACCCTTACTATCCACTACGATACTCCTGAACTCCCTGAAACCGGCGGCTTTCCCGGTACCCGCGTTGAAAGCATCCACCTCTCCTTTCCCGGCCAGGGTAGTAACTGTTTTTCCATCGGCAGAGATCTTCCTCACTCTATAGTTAAAGGCATCCGCCACATATATATTACCTGCCTTATCCATACAAATGCCCTGCGGGTTATAGAATTCAGCTTTTGGGGCTTCACCATCATCTGTACCGCTATAGCCTTCCGTACCTGCATAGTGTTCCAGGGTTTTTCCATCTACGATCTTTTTTATGGAATGGGTGTTCCCGCTGCTGATATAGATATTTCCTGCACCATCGACGCAGACAGCGTCCGCATAACCCAATTTTGGCAATTGCAGCGGGTTACCACTAAGATCATATACGTATTCGCCCAGCAAGGTTGTTACTGTACCATCCGGTGATATTTTTCGTAAGGAGTTATTATCGAGTACATACACATTACCTTCTGCATCAGTTGCGCTCCGGCCGACGGCCTTTCCAAAGCCAGACTTATTGCCTGGTCCATCACGCAGCATTCCGTCATCACTGTACCCGGCGATCGTAGTGACCATATATGCTTCCGGCATAGGTTGATTTACTTGTTTGCTGAATGATGCAATAAGTACAGTCGTACTTATAAGAATTATACCTGCAATTGCTTTTTTCATCCTGTTGATTTTTTGGGTTATTGTTTCACTATTTTCCGGATACGGTAGGTTTCAAAATCACTTGTATACACATTCCCTGCTGCATCTACAGTAATGCCATTCAGGTAACTGAACATCGCTTTACTGCCATCAGCATCCCTGAAACCTCTTTCTCCCGTACCAGCAATGGTCGTTACAACACCAGCCGGGGTGATCTTTCTTACCCTGTTTGCCTCTGTTATATAAACGTTATCCTTGTCATCTGTGGTAATGGAAGTAATGATCCCTTTGAAATGTGCCGCCATGCCTGTTCCGTCCTTTCCATTGCCGTTGCGGTTCTTTTCTTCATCTATATCGCCGGCAAACTGGCTGACCGCACCGGCAGGAGTTATTTTTACGATACAGGTTCCACGGCTTGTCTGTGGTACATACACATTGCCTTTACTATCCACGGCCAAACAAAGCATATCGCTGAAATTGGCAGCTTTCGCACTGGTAACTGGAGTAAATGCATTCCTGCCCTTGCCCGCAAATGTGGAGATCGTTTTTCCATCTGCAGCTATCTTACGGATTTTCCCATTATAACTATCTGCTACATAAACATTACCTGCTTTGTCGATACACAATCCTTTCGGGTAATTAAGTCCCGAAGACAATGCAGGACCATCGTCACTACCGCTGTTTTCCCCATCACCGGCATAGTCGGCAACTGTTTTACCGTCGGTAATTTTTATGACCATGTGCCGGTTCTGCTGGCTGATATAGAGATTATTGCTCTTATCGATACAAATACCATCTGCACCGTTTAGCCATTGGCCGATCTCTTTTGGATTTCCTTCGCCATCATAGATCCGTTCACCAAATACAGTAATCACTTCACCATCAGGAGTGATCTTACAGATCCTTCCATAATCGAGCACATATATGTTACCATCGGCATCGGTAGCCATATGACCTAAACCGTCATTGAATTTTGCTTTTTCTCCTTTTGCATCTACTGAACCCGGGCTTCCCGATCCTGCAACAGTGGTGACAATATAATTTTCTGCCTGTAGTCCTTCCATTGCATTTTTATTTTTAAATGATTGAAAAATAAAAGCCGAAGCAATTAGTACGGAAACTGCGGCTAAAGAATAAATTGTCTTTTTCATTTTGTATGGTTTATATGGGTGATCCTATTTACCTGATTGAATGGCGGCGGCGCATTTATCCACACTCAAAGCGCCATAATCAAAAACATGACGGCTGCCATCCTTCAGCGTTACTATACATTTTTTACTGAGAAAGCTCTTCTGTACTTCCACGCTCTGTATATCATTCTTGTCGATCTCGAGGTAACCTTCGCTGCCCCATTTAACGAAAAGGAATTCCTCCAAAAGCCCTTTTGCGCTCACATCGAATTTTGCATCGTATAGCAGGCGTTGATTGGTTACGGTCAGCTTACCATTGAACTTGCCTCCTTTGGGTGGAACATACAGGATGGTCCAGGTGTCGATCCTGGTTTCGCCGGGTTGTAAAGTGATAGTCATACAGTGTGTTTATGACCACTAAATAAGCACGAAAGAAACTGTAGCCAAAGCCATAAACAGGTAACGGCGGGAATAAGTAGTAAAAGGAACTTGGAAATAAGGAATAAGAAACAAAAAATGAGAAATTAGAAAGTTAAGTTACAGCGGGGCTGAAAATCGGTAGTGCATAGGCGTTGCGCTCCTACCAGCTTTGTCCGGTACGAGAAATGAACGCATATTGCTCTCCTACCCGCTAATATGTTTTGAAACGCACCACGAATTTTCCACTAATATCATAATCATGATTGTATTCTTTATCCTTACCTGAATACACATTCTTTAATACCGTAGTATGGATATGTCCTTTTACCTGGTGGGTCCAGCCATGCAGGTTGTCACCTTCCAGTATCCGGTAACCCGTTACCGTGATCGCATCGGGTTGCAGGTCTTTTTGATGATAGCCATCATCGAGGTTATTAAAACTTACATCTACCTGCGGGTAATTATTCAGGATAACAGTAGGCAGTACCGCCTGTTCTTCCGAAAAAGCTATTTTGGTGTTTTTTGAACTATAGCCCGTCGGCACGGAAAAAGGGACCAGGGCTTTCAGCGGTATCACCACGTGCAAACCGGAAGTGTCGCCTGTTTTGGCAAACAGCGTGATAGTAGAATCGGTACCAAGATAGGCATTCACATTATCAGCCTCTACCGTATATTCCTCGTTGTCGAATGAAACAAAAAACTGTGGCGTATCCGGCAATGTATCAACGGCCTTGCCGGTCTTGCCCTTTCCTGGCACCGGGTCCGCATTACCCATATCCTTTTGGGATTGGTTGTTACAACTGCTTACTAAAATCATTCCTGACCCAACAATGAGCAGTGCCACCAGGGAAATAAATTTATTCATAGACTATTTATTTTTCAAAGGTCCATATTTTCGAAACAAGATCGTATCCCCGTTGTTGCTGAGGTCTTTTATTACCATCTCCTTCGTTGAAAGGGTAAGTATGGCAGCATCTTCCTTCACCCGTTCACCATCTATTATATAATCGGTGGAAAGAACTTTGCTGTTATTTTTCACTGTGTATGATCCGCTATAGCTGTACTGGATGGAATCATTTTTATCCAGTTCGAATTTGTATGTTTTATTGGCATAAAAATGATATAGTGTCAGCCCTGGCGCTTTTTCGGTCCTGCCATTCACCGACCGGATCTCGAGAACCTGCCATTGTCCTGTGATCGCAGCGGGATTGTTTTTTTCGTGGCCGCAGGAAACAAGTGTGGCGATAAACAGGACTGCAATATGACACCGGGGGAATAGCATTGATAATTATAAGAAACAGACGTTGTTTCGGCCACTAAAGAACGATTGATCATCGACTTCTGCCAGCAGTAAACAGGTAACGGCACCTATAGCCTGTAAAAGGGACATGAATCATCGGATAACCATCAATAAATTATATGCCACGAAGAACTGGGCTACCAGGAGGAGGATATGGAAACAAAGAAATACAGTGGTCCCTGCAGAGTGATCCCGCCGCAGCAGTTGATACACCGGAACAACCGCTGCCAGTATGCCTCCTAGTTGCAGAAAGAAAAACAATAGGAACAACCCGTTTCCACCAGCTACCCGTGAAATAAGGACCAGGTAGATAAACAACAGCGTAGTGGCTGTCACCAATACCGATAGCAGCAAATAAAACACGCTGCTGTTCCTGCTTTTAAAAGGAGTATAAACTGGCACAACTTTCCAGAGCTTTTGACCGGGTGAAACCGATACAAGATAACAATAAGCGGGTATGGCGGTTGGCAGCCGCGATACTTTTATCCAGTGAACGGCCATCAGCCCTGCGCCGGATAAAGAAATAAAAAAAGATCGGGGACAAACTTTTCGCACCCGAATGCCCAAGATAGTATTTGACACCAAGACCGGCCCAGTCTTTATACTGGCGGGCATTATTGCATCCGCAATTATATACCAGCCTGATCTTTCTCCGGAGCTGACTGTCGATCTTATACACCCAGCTTATCATACTATTGCCATGTGCCAGTAAGTAAATATCCACGCTGTCGTACTGACGGAGCAACCGGGTCAGGCCTGATGTAAATTTCATCTCCTGCTCCTCCGGGTTTTTCTCTTCGAGATAAATAAAATCATCGTATAGTTTATTAAGATAAGGTTTGGTAAAGAGCTTTGTAGCGGTTTTCTGGTAAGCAGCTACATCATCCCGGACTGCAATAGCCGCTGCGCTGTACTCCCGTTTTGACTGGCCTGGGAAAAAAGAAAAATCCGATAGTACGATCGCGGCAGAATTGGTCACAGCAACGATACCCAATGTTATAAAGAAGGCCGCTCTCTTAGTCATTATGCATTTGTTCGATAGTTAAAATGAACAGGTAGATCCCACCCCGCCCTTCCGGCCCGTTTCGCCCGCCCGGGGTCGGGATATTTCCCTCCCGGATAGCCGCTGTAATAATCAGCTCTTTGCCTGCTAATTCATGTAAAGCAGCAGCGGTATATTTCCCCTTAGCTACATATATATAATAAGCAGATTCATCTTGCCTGATAAATGCATAAACAGGGTTGGGTTTAAAAAAATACTCGTCGTAGCCGGTCACCACACCCCCTTTGTTGATAAACCTCCTGGTGATGATCGTGCCGGCAAAGCTCCTGTTCCTGGTATTGTTGATATCGAAGGGAACACACTCCTGTCCCATCCATCGAAAGATACTGTCAGTCTGGTTTTTTATGCCTGCATCCTTATCCAAATAATACCCGGTTGCCCGGTCGGGGAGATAGATCGAAGAACCACCTGTTACTTTTCGCGGGACCAGCCATTCATCGGTACCTGAAAGCTTTCTCAGATACCATGTTATGTTTTCATACACTGCACCGTCCATTATAACTTTAAAACTTTTCAATTTATCGGTACTGAGTATTTCGATCGGTCGCGGTGTGTACTCAAAAAAATACTCCCCCTTTCGATAGATCAATTTGTATTCATCATTATGTCCATCCCTGTAGATATACACACTATCCTCTGTTGCAGTATCCCTGCCGCAGGGAAGCTGGGCATCTACTGTGGTTGCTCCAATGGCCAAAAAGAAAAATATTGTTACTGCTCTCCGCATAAATTGCTGCATGATCTACTGTCCCATTCCCATCGCTGCCCCATCACCGCTGATCTGCACCGTTACTTCATACTGTGGCCGGTAAACCACATAGGGTTTCCGTGGTTTTCCATCCGGTCCGGGCAGTGGCGTTTTAATAAATGATCTTACCACGATGAACTTCTGGGTTCCGATGCCGAAATTTTTATCCTTCTTTAATACCATGGAATTGGAAAAAGTTTCACCGCCACCTGCTGCTGTAATATTCCCGATCAATACCAGCATGTCAGTATCAGCCGGACGGGTAGTGCTGATCACCGCATTGCCGAGCGTTTGCACTTCGTTCGCTTCTATCCCGCTGACCGGAACGAAAATACTTTTATGGTTGGCATGGAACTCCAGGTTAACGGATTCCTCAACAGGATCAGGCAGGTCGATTATTTTCAGTCGTTTGATACTTTTAAGCACAATAGTAAGATTATTACCCAGCGGATGGATCCTTTTGGGTGGCACGTATGCAAACCGGACAGCACTGCTTGTAAAACCCGGTGGCGTGCCCGGTGTCAATGAAAAGCAATTACATTTCACCGTAGAAAAAGGAACAGAGGCTGTTCCACCCACTCCCGATACTATCTCTTTTAATTTACGGTCAACAAGATCCGTGAATGTATTGCGGAAAAAGAAATTCAGTGCCTGTTCCCCGAAAGAAGCATCATCCAGTACCGGTCTTTGTGCTGATACAGTTACGAGGGCCGATCCATTCCCGGTAAACCATTGATTACAGGAAAATACCAGCGACACATCCTGGAATAATTTCCTGCTGAAATAGGGTATACTATGATACCGGACACTGCTGATATAATAGGTAACATCGAAAGCGACCCTGGCATATTTTGAATTTTGGGCCTGGCTGTTCGTAGACCAGGTCATCATCGGGGTGCGTACGCTCACCGAATGACTGATACTCGCATTCACTCCTGTGGAAGAGGACATGCTGTCGATGGCCCGGTTAATTTTTGCCACCGCTGTCTGCAGGTTCTCTTTTACTTTATCGATGAAAAGCGAAACACTCAACTCTGAACTGGTTGCATTGGCTGGAACTTCCGGCGGTCCTAATGGTGGAGGCACTTGTCCATTAACATATGTGAAAAAACCGAATGGGGTTAAGAAAAGGAAAAAAAAATTTTTCATAAAAAATTTATTTGATACAAAAAGATTAAAAGTGAAAACATGAACAGATTGACTAGTCAACCGTTCCATAAGACAGACCACCGCCAACATTTGTCAAAATGTTTCCTGCACCACCAGCAATGGCTTTCCCTGCAGGTCCACCCATAAAAATATTATCTGAGCCCGCTGAACCGGGTTGACCCCTTAACCCACCTGTACCACCGGTGCCAGCTGCGGGACTACCAGCACCGCCAACACCTCCGAGAGTTACAGTTCCGGGTAAGCCGGGCGATGATTGAACTGTTGTAACGCAACTGAAACCCGGGAAACCACTACTACTTAATATTGCCCCGGCAGCGCCCCCATTTCCAGAACCATTTCCCGCACCACCACCGCCACCTCCACCATAACCTGTTCCAAAAAAATCCCCTCCTGCACCGCCGCCACCTCCACCACCAGCCACAATACCATAATTTGTTACTGATATAGGTACTCCCGTTTTAGTAGCAATCGCATGTCCTCCCCGACTACCATTTGTTCCCGGATTAGAAAATGCATTACATGTTGGAAAATAATTGTTTTGTATACGTCCACCTCCTCCCCGACCACCGGCACCATCAATAGCACCATAGTTGCGTATAGTAACAGTGACATTAAGCGGCATTTTTATAAATGAAAGTGCTGTGTCCCCTGTAGTACACCCTCTAATCGTTATGCCTGGCTGAATAATTACCAGGTAACGGTTAGCCGGCTTATCTTTTGCATAGGCAGTAAAGAAATCAAGATTGCAGGTATTGGATGATATAAGTATGATCTCTGTTTTACAATCCTCCAGGTAGCAATTCCAGATACCGTACACGGAGTCATAGTAATTCAATGTCCTTTCATCTGTATTAAATATGTGCAACCCATCAGGAGGATTAGTGATGGTATTCCGCTGCACTGTGGTCATCCTGGGGAATAATACACCTTTGTTATTGCTGGAAATATCCAGCACTGCCTTGTCATGAGGCGTTGGGGTGCCTATTCCTACGGATTGGGAACAGACATAAAATGAAAATAAGGCATTGAATAAAAAAAGTGCTACGCTTTTCATGTACAAACTATTTAGCAGAAAAATAATTTAGTGTGATTGACTATAAAAGCCATAAACAGTTAACGGCAGTGCAACCTGTATAGGGATGTCTGCCAATAGCCGACTGGATTGCTATTCCTGTGATGCAGTGAACGGCGGGAATAGAATGGTGAGTGGTGGCTGGAAAGCAGGTAACGGCTTAGCGTCATTTAACAGTAGTTAAACCTGCAAATAACCTATTCACTGTTGTATATTTAGTACTTAATTAAACCGTTTATGCGATCATTTTGTATTGGTCTGATAGGCTTTTTCATCGCTTCTAACGGCTTTTCACAAATAAATGCTGATTCGCTTGGAACAGTGTTGAAAAAGGAAAAGACAGACACGGCCACACTCGCCAGGTATATGGAGCAACTGGATAAGCTGTCAACGGACAATATGGCTGCGGGTCTTGTTTTAGGGGACTGGATCGCCGAACATGCTGTTGCCAGGCAAGCCCATATACTTTATGCAAAATCTCAGCTAGCGATTGCCGTCTTTTATCATTATACCAATGATTTTTCTACCGCGACAAAATACTATGTAGAAGTTCAAACCTTTGCACAAAAACATGGACTTGATGAGCTATACATCCACGCGATAAACAACCTGGCCAATATCTATTACCAGAACAGCCAGTTTGAAAAAGCTGAAGAAATGTATTTAAAGGTCATTGAAGGTTGCAAAAAACTGGATATTAAAGTGGGGATCGCCGCCAGCTATGGCAGTCTTGGTACGCTTTATTTTTCTGCAAGCGTCAACGATAGCAGCAAAAAAAGGAAAGGCATCGCCTACATGATGATGAGTTCAGAAGTGAGTACAGGTATACCGGATACGGTGCAACTGATCCGTTCCTACAGCGGTATCAGCAATATGTATTGCGGGTTGGGCATGTACGATTCCGCTATGTACTGGGTGCTTCGGTCCGGGGACCTGATAAAAGCCAGGCAAAATAATGATGAGGGCTATCCCTACCATTACTATCACAAAGGGACTGCCCTGCTGGGGAAAAAAGAGTACAAGGCAGCGATCGAAAGCTTTTTAACAGGCCTCCCCTATACAAAAAAATACAGTACCCCTCTTTGGGAAAGTTCGCACTACCAGGGGCTATCAAAAGCCTATACCGCTACCGGGGATTATAAAAAAGCGTTGGAATACGGTGAAAAACATTTTAAGATCGAAGACTCTGTTCTGAATGCGGAGAATTTTGCAAAAGCAGCCGACATACAAAATAAATATGAGCGGGAGAAAAAGGACAAGGAGCTACTGCAAAAAGACCTGCAGTTAAAAACAGCATCAGAAAGACGTACACGGCTAACCTTTTTGCTCATTTCCAGCCTTGTCGTGCTTGCGTTACTGGGCATTTTTGCGGCGCTACTGCTCAAGAATATCAGGGCCCGGAAAAAAGCGTATCATCAATTGGAAGAAAAAAGTATCAAGATACAGGAACAGGCTGTTGAGTTGAGCAAGCAGGCCCGGCTGATTGCCAAGTTCCAGTCGCAGATGAATCCGCATTTTGTTTTCAATGCACTGCATAATATACAGGGCCTGGTAATCAGCGCGGAAAATAAAAAAGCCACCAGCCAGATACAATCCCTGGCACAGCTCATGCGGAAAACCTTTGCCAACGCTGAGAAAGACGATATCCCGCTGGAAGAAGAGATCAACTATCTTCAGAAGTATATTGAATTTGAAAGAAGCGCATTTGACAATAAACTGGAATTCGATGTACAGACAGAAGGGGAAATGGAGAATGTACTGATCCCACCGATGATGATCCAGCCATTCGTAGAAAATGCGATCAAGCATGCCGAATTAAAAAAGATCGAGAATCCATATATCAAAGTGCTGATCGAAATAGAGAACAACCTGCTCAGCATCAGCATCAGAGACAATGGTATAGGACTGCAGAAGGAAAAAATGGCCCCGGATATGCTTTCGCATTCGATGTCTGTTATTAAAACAAGGATACAGCTGTTATTCCAGGAGAAAAGCAAGCCCGTGGATGAAAATATTTTTACGGTAAAAACAGTGCCGGATGTAGCGACCGGGACGATGGTAAAATTTTACCTGCCGTTGAATTATACGTACTGATGATAAACCAGTATCAATGAACCCATCACTAAAATATGATCAAAAAAAAAGCAGATGAAAAGAATCCTGGCAACAGCATTTACGGTACTACTAACCCTTTCACTTTCCGCCCAGCCGGGGATTGATTCTGTGACTACAGAAGCCAATAAGTTCTCTTCAACGGTTGATGGCATAAATAAACTGCTGGCATTTGCTTCCAGTTTGCGTAGTGGCAACTTAGACAATTACCTTGCTGTCAATACGATTGCTGCAGAAAAAGCAGGCAGTATAAAAAATGACACCCTGCTTTGCAAAGCACTCATCAATATTGCCATTGCAAACAATGAAATGTCAAACTCGGAAGAAGCATCGGCCGCCCTGGCAAAGGCAAACCTGCTGGCGGAAAAGACCAATCATCGTACGCTACTGATGAAAATAGCAGGAACTACGGGCTCCACCTACTATATCAATAAACAGTATCCAAAAGCGTTAGAATATTATCAAAAAGCACTTGACCTTACCCGGGAGACAGGCAACAAAAGATCACAAATCACTGCCATCGGTAATATTGCCGCTGTTTATTACGATATGGCACAACTGGATCCAACGTATTTAAACTACACCAAACACTATGCGCACCAATCATTTGAACTCGCCCGGGAACTGAACGATTCGAACCAGCTTATCAACCAGTCCTGCAACCTGGCTCTCATTTTATCCGATCTGAAAAAAACAGACTCTGCAAGGTATTATTTAAGCTATGCCAGGACCATGATCGGTGAAGATGACTACGACAACCTGACGGTCTATTTCAGTAATATGGGCAGGGTTAGCTGGGAGGAAAAAAAATATGCTGAAGCGATAACCTACTACGAAAAAACGATCGGCTATGGTAAAAAATACAATAGCCCGGAATGGGTCTTTGAAAGCAATTTGATGATCTCGGAAATATATGAAGAGCAACAGAAGCCCGGGCTGGCCCTGCTCCATTACAAAAAATATATCAGCCTGAGAGATTCCCTGATCAACCAGGAAAATTTTGCCAAAGCAGCCGACATTCAGAATAAATATCAGCGGGAAAAAAAGGATAAGGAATTACTGCAAAAGGACATTGCCTTAAAGAACAGTACAGCCCGGAGAAACCGGACATTTGTCTTGCTGATCGGCAGTCTTACTATTCTGGGGTTGCTCGGTTTTTTCTCCTTTGCTCTTTTGAAAAATATCAAAGCCCGGAAGAAAGCGTACAGCCAGCTTGAGGAAAAAAGTATACAGATCCAGGAGCAGGCAGTTGAATTGAGTAAACAGGCCCGACTGATCGCCAAGTTCCAGTCGCAGATGAATCCCCACTTTGTTTTTAATGCCCTGCACAATATACAGGGCCTGGTGATCAGCGGGAAAAATCAAAAAGCTACCAGCCAGATCCAGTCCCTCGCGCAGCTGATGCGAAAAACCTTTGCCAACGCTGAAAAAGACGATATCCCGCTGGAGGAAGAAATCAGCTATCTCCAGAAATATATTGATTTTGAACGAAGTGCCTTTGACAATAAACTCGAATTCGATGTACAAACAGACGGGGAAATGGAGAATGTACTGATACCGCCAATGATGATTCAGCCTTTCGTAGAAAACGCCATTAAACACGCTGAATTGAAAAAGATCGAGAATCCCTATATCAAAGTGCTGATCGAAATCGAGAACAACCTTCTCAGCATCAGTGTGCGGGATAATGGCGTGGGTCTGCGGAAACAAAATATCGCTCCCGATATGCTATCCCATTCAATGTCTGTTATCAAAACAAGGATACAGTTGCTGTTCCAGGAGAAAAGCAAACCGATAGATGAAAATATTTTTACCGTCACAACGGTGCCGGAAATGGAAGCAGGTACTATGATCAAATTTTTCCTGCCCCTGAACTATGCCTATTAATACATACTGGATGAAGAAATTGCTATACCTTTTTTTATTGTTTACCGTTTGCATTCTGCTAAGCCTGTTTGCACCGGCCCAGGTAAGTGCAGATTCTCTCCGGCAGGTTCTCGCCGCAGAAAAAACTGATTCCACCACGATCGCCAGTCGCCTCGAGGAAATGAAATCCTTGCCTACTACAGAACAGGAACCATTTATGGTGATAGGGAACTGGGCGCTGGAACATTCGGTAAAGCTGGGAAGTAAATACCTTATCGCATTGAGCAATCTACATCTCGGTTTTTCGGTCATATCCACGACTCCAGATTTTGTCAATTCCACCCGGTACTTTACAGAAGCGCAATCGATCGCTGAAAGCAATGGGTTTGCTGCTATCGAATCGGAGGCATTAAATGGCCTGGCGCATGTCTATGGACAGAATGGCCAGCAATCAAAACATGAAGAATACACATTGCGATCGATTGCGATCAGTAAAAAGATAGAACAGGTTGACGGAGTGGCGGCGGGCTATGCCAATCTTTCCACAGGTTTTTTTAAAAAACGTACTGAAGATCCCGCAATGCTCCGCAAGGCGCTTGATTATATGTTACTGAGTATACAGACGAGTGAAAGCATCAAGGATAGTTTCGCACTTATTGCAAGCTATATGAGTATATCAAGGATGTACAGCGCGGATAAAAAAAATGATTCAGCACATTTTTACCTCCACTTGTCAGACGGATATATAAAAGGAACCAAAAGAGATGTAGATTATAACCGCCACTATTATTACAGGGGCTCCCTGGCCCACGAAGAAGGCAAATACAGCGAAGCGATCCAACACTATCTGAAGAGCATTGACTATTCCACTAAATTCAAGATCCCCACGTTTGTGATCACAGCTTACAAAGCGATCACAAAAACTTATAAAGCGATGGGTGATTACAAGAATGCCATGCTCTACTCGGAAAAGTTCCGGGCTTATGACGACTCCGTACTTACTACAGAGAATTTTGCAAAAGCCGCCGATATTCAAAACAAATATGAGCGGGAGAAAAAAGATAAAGAACTATTACAAAAAAATCTTCTGTTGAAAACGGCTTCCGAAAAAAGAGGCAGACTGAATACATTGTTCATTGGCAGCCTGGTTACACTTGGCCTGCTGGGTATATTCGCTGTCCTGCTGCTGAAAAATATCAGGGCAAGAAAAAAAGCCTACCGGCTGCTGGAAGAGAAAAGCGCACAAATACAGGTGCAGGCAGTCGAACTGAGCAAGCAAACAAGATTGATCGCTAAGTTCCAGTCACAGATGAACCCGCATTTTGTTTTTAATGCGCTCCATAATATACAGGGGCTGGTGATCAGCCAGGAAAATCAAAAAGCAATGAGCCAGATACAATCACTCGCCCAGCTGATGCGGAAAACCTTTGCCAATGCCGAAAAAGACGATATCTCACTGGAAGAAGAGATCAACTATCTGCAGAAGTATATTGATTTTGAAAGGAGTGCTTTTGATAATAAACTGGAATTCGACGTACTGACAGCCGGGAAAATGGAGAATGTAGTGATCCCACCAATGATGATACAGCCTTTCGTGGAAAATGCTATCAAACATGCCGAACTGAAAAAAGTGGAGAACCCCTATATCAGGGTACTGATAGAAATTGAGAACAACCTGCTAAGCATCAGTGTCAGGGACAACGGGGTGGGAATGAAAAATGATAACTACAACACGGACATGCTGTCGCATTCTATGTCTGTTATCAGGGCCAGGATACAACTGCTTTTCCAGGAAAAGACCAAAGTGGTGAATGAGAATCTATTTTCCGTAAAAACTGTCCCCGATGTGGATGCAGGTACCATAGTAAAATTTTATCTTCCTTTGAACTATTCCCACTAAAAAACACCCGGAATGATCAAATCAATTATTGTAGACGACGAGAAACTGAGCCGCAATACACTGAAAAAACTGCTCGAGTTGCATTGCCCGGAAGTGGAAGTAGTAGCCGAATGTGATGATGCCGCTTCGGCCTCGCTGCAAGTAGAGGCCCTTAAGCCCGATCTTGTTTTCCTGGATGTTGCCATGCCGGGGAAAAACGGGATCGAATTCCTCAAAGAATACGAACAAATAAACTTTGAAGTGATCTTTGTGACGGCGCATGACAAATATGTGTTGCAGGCCATCCGCTTCGCCGCGGTTGACTATTTATCCAAACCGGTAGAGGAACAGCAATTGATCACAGCAGTAGCCAATGCACGGAAAAGGATCACTTCGAAATCGGCCAACCAGAACATGGAGATCTTCCTGCACAATATGCAGCAAAAGAGCAACCAGCAGGAAATGCAATTATGTGTACCCAGTATAAAAGGTTTCCAGGTGATCAAGATCAGCGATATCATCTATTGCGAAGCAGATAATACCTATACCAATATCTACCTGCCTAATAATCAAAAACTGATGGCTTCCCGACCGCTGATCGATTATGAAACAATACTACAGGACTCTTCTTTTGTCAGGATCCATAAATCATGGCTCATCAATATGAAGCACCTCAAGGAATACCAGAAAGGCGAGGGAGGTGTGGCGATCATGAGCAACGGGAAACAACTGGATGTATCCCGGCGGAAAAAAGAGTTCTTCATCACGTATATGAAGCAATACTTTAAATACTGAAGAACCTTGAAAAAATAACAGCCAGGTGCGAACCCGGCTGTATATTCACACTCAGAAAAATCGGCAAAAAAGAGAACGCCTGCCCGAGGGACAACGTGTCATCCATTTTATAGGTGAGGCACATGAGACAAGGCATCTTATCCTTAATAATGAAGAAGCCATTGTATCACCCAGCTGGAGTATTAATAGCGGTATGTCCACTTCCAGTTATACTTTTATCTGGGCCATGGCGGGTGAGAATATGGCGTTTACGGATATGGATGCGGTGCCATTGCAGACATTACAATGAGTTGATACCGGCAGATGGCAGCGATTCTTTCGACAAGCTGCTGACCATGCTTTTTAAAAATGAGTCGGTGAGAATAAAAGAAACAGTCAATGTACAACCATCGCCGGGTTCTGACATAAAATCCGCTTTCCCATTATAAGCTGCCGCCCTGGACCTGATATTATCAAGACCGATACCTTTTCTTTTTACCGTGGTATCAAAGCCAACCCCATCGTCAGAGACAATGAGCCGGATCGATCTTGTATCATGTGAAAGGCTGATCATCACTTTCTTTGCCCGGGCATGCTTTAAAGTATTATTCAGTTGTTCCTGGATGATCCTGAAAATATTTAGCTTGAATTTATCGTTCACCATGCCCTCAACTTGCGGGTCCAGGGAACAGTAAATACTCACCGGTTTTACCTGCATCGTCTCCCGGGCAAGATTGTCAATG
>JANOHQ010000059.1:0-1753 GCA_031406595.1 Chitinophagaceae bacterium | reverse complement strand
TATTTCGCCTGGAATTATTTTGACGCCATATTGGGGCAGAAAGAAGGTTATTCGGGGTATGCGTTTGAAGATATCGCGGCTGATTATTTAAAAAACAATCCCGCACTGAAAAATAGACTGGAGGAGCAAAGAGTTACGGATACCGTTTTTGCTAAGAATGCGAGAGCCCAATTGAATTTTGTTTACCAGAACTCACCCTGGTATGAACCGGATCATATGCGTTATCCAGTATACCGGGTAAAATGATCAGGCGGTTTTGCTGACCAATTCTTCATTCAGCCCGCTTTCCGGGGCAGGTTCATTTTCGGAGGCATCTATTTTACGGAAGATCTGCCGGCCAAACAGCAGACTTGATAAGAGTACCAGTATGCTCAGGTAACCGACCCAGTTATAGTTCAGTACTTTCCCCGATTTCTCCGTGACCACGATCGCTCCTGCAAACAGGGCGGCCAAACCACTACCCAATTGCTGGATGCTGCCGTTCACGCTCATAAAGCTGCCTCTTTGTTCCGGTTTCACCACTTCACTGATCATGGCCTGGGCCGTTACGATACGGCCGGTGGCTACGATAAACCAGATGGCAAAAAACAACAGCACTATACCAAAAGGAACATTAGGCATTTTGGTAATAATCAGCACCATGAACAGTGAGAGAAATACCGATACGGAGAATACCGCCAGCTTTCCTTTCTTATCCGATAACCGACCGAGGTAAAGTGCTGCCAGCAGGGAAGCCATACCCCCGACCAGGTAGATCATCGGCGTTGTATCTTTTGAGAATCCTTTATTGAACTCAAGGTAAGGATTGATAAATGGTATAATCAGGAAATGTCCCATCATCAGCAAACAGGAGAATATCATAGCAGATCGTTGTGGGGGTAATTTCCAGACATTGACCAGTACCGAAAATGGCGAATTATTCTCCGTTGTTCTTTCCTGTATGTGGTCCGTCATGCGCGGAATGAACTTAATGATCAGGGGGATAAAAACGATCCCAAGGGACCCGATCAGGATAAATGGCACGTGCCAGTCTTGTTTAAAGATATTGGTAAGGTACAGGGAGATTGGAACGCCGAGGATGGAGGCTGCGGCAAATCCTCCCATCACGGCACCCATAGCCCGGCCACGTCGTTCGTACGAGAACATATCGGCCACGATGGAGAGTACCTGTGCGCCGATGATCCCGCCGAACAGGCCGGCGATGATACGGGCCGTCAACAATAATCCATAGGTTGGGGCAAAACCGCAGGAGATGGTGCCCAGGACGAACCCGATATAGGCAAATAATAAGAATTTCTTCCGGTCGAACCGGTCGATAAACATAGCGATACCCAGTCCTGATATAAAAGCGGCAATGGAATAGGCGGCCACCAGGATACTGAATTGCATGGCCGTGACATGGAGATAATTACCCAGCGGCATCATGATCATAAAATCAAGAATATGGGTAAAGTTGAGGGAGGCCAGCAGGAATAATATGATCCTTTCTTTTTTGGTCATTGGTTGGAGGGACAAAGATTGGTGTTAATTCTTTTGAAAACAAAAAAGGCTTTCGAGAGAAAAATTGGCTTGCCGCAGGGGCAAAACATAGCCCGGCTTAAAAAGACAGGGCTCAATGAATATGGCTCCCGGTAGCAATCGGGATACCTACTCTCCCGTCATGATGGTGCAGTCCATCGTACATTAGGAGCCTGGCTCAAGTACGCACAAAAAAAAGCCCCGTCTTAAAAAGACAGGGCTCAATGAATATGGC
>JANOHQ010000029.1:0-2203 GCA_031406595.1 Chitinophagaceae bacterium | reverse complement strand
TTGAGCCTTAATCAGCATCATTGGGGTAAAAAGAAGATCCCACTAAAAAACCTTGTGGTGTTAATAAACCAAAAGCCGCTAGAGGTATTTCAGTACGTCAAAGTGTTGACTTTAAATGAACTTCTAAATTATGTGGGGTATTTCCCAGCTATATTTACTCGCAGAGAGATAGAGAATATTGCGAATGATTTAGTTAGCCTTTCAAAAAAGTGATAGGCCCCGTTTTCTTGAATTTATAACTCAGCATAATCACCATTCTTTATAACTTCGCCCAAAAAGTCATGCCCAACTATAAACTCCTCCTCCCTCTCTTCCTCTTCGCCTGCAACAACCCCGAAAAAAACCCCGCTGACAATGCAGGCCCTGCTACCAGCCCAACCAGCTGCTACCGCTATATCAATAACAAGGACACCGTCACACTCAAACTCATCACCGTTGGTGAGAATATGACCGGCATCCTGGTCTATAACTTTTTTGAAAAAGACAGGAATGAAGGCACGATCCAGGGGTTTATCAAAAACGGCATTTTGCTGGTCAATTATAATTTCCGGTCCGAAGGCATGTACAGTCAAAGACAGGTAGCATTTAAAAAGACCGGTGACAACTATACAGAAGGATTTGGCGAAATGGAAATGATCGAAGAAAAAATGCGCTTTGCCAACACCGATTCACTCGATTTCAGTAAGGGCATCGTGCTCAAACCCTTTGATTGTAAATGACCAGAAAGATTGATTGATTGTTACAATGGTTTGATGGTTGGATCCAACAATGCCAACTATCCAACAATGCCAACTATCCGGCAATTCACCAAACTATCGTCATATTTATATTCCTTGTATATTTATCCGCCATTCGATGTGTAAAAACCACCATCATGAAATTGAAAATTGCAGTCAGCCTTGTTCTTTCCATCCTGGTATGTTCCCACCTGGCTTCCGCCCAACCGGGTAAAACCACCAACGAGAAATTAAGCGTCATCAGTTCATTGCATGTAAACGACAATCCTGTCGGCCTGCCGGAGGATTCCATTTTACGCAAACATCTCAAGATAGAGCTGATCACCGAAAACGTTTACCTGGCAAAGCAAAAGACAAGGGTGAATTGGCTGGTGCCCGATACCTCGAAGATCCGTAAGAAAAATGGCCTGCTCCGGCTGCCGATCAGCGGCGGCAGCAAGACATTCACGGATAAACTGGTGGATGATGACGGAAGACAGGAATACGAATACCTTGGCCAGTTTATTTTTTTGAATACCTACCTGGTCTTCTGCATGTACTGGGAGGACCTGCAGTACCAACTCATCAGCAAAAAGAATGGCGCCACGGTCGGTACTTTCTCTGCCCTGCCTTATATCTCACCTGATAAGAAAAGGATCATTTCAGTTTATGACGACCCTTATGAAAGCGAATCCGGTATTGACTTATCTTCTATTGTAAATAATTCTATCAAAAGTACGGTCCGGGTAAGGTTTAAGAACTGGATGACGGCTCCTGCCGGGGGAATGTTCTGGGCTGTAGATGGCAAATTCTATATCCGTGCCCAGTTTTCCGATAAGTACTGGAGCGAAAACGGCAACTACAATACCGACTACCTGTACATACGGATCAGCTTGTTATAAAAAATGAATACATGGAGCACAAAGTCTACTAAGGACACTACGTAGTGTTCGTTGTGTATCCTTTGTGCGCTTCGTGTTACTAAACTTAGCACCGCAAGCTGGCTGCATAAAAAAAGCCCCGGCATATCGCCAGGGCTCCTGTATAGAAACATTTTGGTTCGTTGCTTACTCCCCTTTCTTATCTGTTGCTGCTTCTGTGTTCTCAGCAGTTTCAGTTTTAGCCCCAGTTTTCTTCGCACCACCGGCACGACGGGTCTTTTTAGCGGCTGTTTTCTCTTCGCCTTTACCCTTACCATAGATCTCGTTGAAATCTACCAGTTCGATCATAGCTGTTTCAGCGTTGTCACCGGGACGGGCGCCTAATTTGATCACCCTGGTGTATCCACCGGGACGACCCGCTACTTTCTCTGCTACGGCACCAAACAATTCCTTGATCGCTTCTTTATCCTGCAAATAACTGAATACGACACGACGCTGGTGCGTAGTATTCTCTTTTCCTTTAGTGATCAGGGGTTCAACATATACACGCAAAGCTTTGGCTTTAGCGGTAGTGGTTACGATCCTTTTGTACTGGATCAGCTGGCA
>JANOHQ010000488.1:0-19886 GCA_031406595.1 Chitinophagaceae bacterium | reverse complement strand
TTTGGCCCTGAATTTTGGTTCACCCAGGTTCTCAAAATATTTCTCAATATCCTCCAGTGCCAGGTGCCGTATATTCCTGGTCGTTGTTTTTGCCATGGGGCAAAGATACGTTAACTAACCCCTTGTACCGGGCCCGGCTGGCGGGATTGGAGGAGGGATCAAAATGCCCTCGAGGTAAAAATGTTTAGCCTTTAGGGTAGTATCGGAATGTAAATCCACGGTTTTATACAATTCGGACAATTTATGCAGGAGGATTCTGAGTTCTACCGGCTCCCTGTCAAAACCATATGCAGTTGATCTTATCGCAGTATCTTTTGTAACAATAATAACCCCGGCCGTTTGGTCCTCTATCCAGTCAGCCTCATACAATTCCCGTAAAAAATCCAACGGCAACTGTCGGACCTTTTCAAGCACCCGTTGGTATTGTGAAGGAGTTAGCTGGCCCCGGTATCCCCTCTGGTATGTTGTAAAACTGCCACCCCAAAAAATAAATTTACCGGAACTGTCTATTTCAAGGTGCATCGAGGGGCAGGATCCAAAACATGCTGAGCTGCTATAAAATATTTTTTGAGGGACTAAGGCATTTTTTATCCTGACCCGTGTAAGCTGAAAGGTATCATTCAGGCGTTCGTCTTCCTGACGCATCGAAATGATCAGCGAATCCTGGGTCAACCTGAATATCCTGAAATCAGCTTTTGTATCGGTTAGCAGGGAATCATCCTGAAGGGTATATTTAGCATAGATCCCGTGCCCACCCATGGTCATGAGCGAGTCTTCAACACTGATGATGACCCTCGGACCATACAAGGATCCTTCTTCAGTTGGTCCGCTGACCCAATCACCCTGTAGTAGTTGTCTATATTCGCTGCTTTTGTCTTTTTGCCTGCAAGCAATAAATAAGATGGCGACCAGTACGAAGTATAGTTTTCTCATTACAAGTTTGGTTTGTTAATTGGATGCCTGCCTCTGTTTATTCCATAGAATGAAAACCCAGCAACAATTTACTTCATACTTTTGCCAATAATCTATTTATGAACACAGTTTATATTATCGATGCTGTCCGCACTCCCATAGGAAAATATGGCGGTGCGCTGTCGGCTGTCCGCCCCGATGACCTGCTAGCCCATACGATCAAAATGTTGCTGCAGCGGAATGGATCAATAGATATCAATGCTATTGAAGATGTAATCGCCGGTGATGCCAACCAGGCCGGGGAAGATAACCGGGATGTAGCCAGGATGGCGGCTTTGCTTGCAGGTCTGCCCGTAACTGTCGCCGGTAATACGGTCAACCGTTTATGTGCTTCAGGTTTGCAGGCCATTATGGATGCGGCAAGACAGGTGATCTGCGGCGATGCCGAACTGATCATTGCCTGCGGGGTAGAAAGCATGACCAGGGCGCCTTTTGTAATGGCAAAAGCTACGGCCGGTTTTCAACGGAATGCAGAGATATATGATACCACGATGGGTTGGCGCTTTATCAATAAAAGATTAGCGGAACTCTACCATCCTTACAGCATGGGAGAGACGGCAGAGAATGTGGCCAAACAATGGAATATATCGCGGCTGGAGCAGGATGAATTCGCCATGGCATCCCAACAAAAATATTTCGAAGCATTGTCGGCCGGTAAGTGGAATGACGAGATCATTTCCGTTCCTGTTCCCGGTGCAAAAGAAGAAATATATCTTTTTGAAAACGATGAACATCCACGGCAAACATCATTGGAAAAATTAGCCGGGTTAAAACCCGCTTTTATCAAAGATGGAACAGTGACGGCGGGAAATTCTTCCGGGATCAATGATGGCGCGGCCGCCACTTTATTGGCCAGCGATGCCGCCGTAAAAAAATACGGGCTTCGCCCGATCGGGAAAATAGTATCGGTGGCAGTAGCCGGTGTGGATCCATCGATCATGGGTATCGGGCCTGTACCGGCAACCCAAAAAGCATTGCAGAGAGCGGGACTCTCCGTAAATGACCTGGACCTGGTTGAATTGAACGAGGCTTTTGCTTCGCAATCCATTGCCTGTATCAGGGATCTCGGGCTGGATATCAATAAAGTGAATGTGAACGGGGGTTCGATCGCTATCGGTCACCCCCTGGGATGCAGTGGAGTCCGCATCTCGGCCACCCTCCTGCATGAAATGAAAAGAAGGAATGCGCAATACGGACTGGCTACAATGTGTGTAGGCGTGGGCCAGGGCGCCGCGGTGATCTATGAAAAGTTGTAATAAAATTAACCGGGCCTGTAACTTTTTTCTGTAATTTCCGTTAGCATATCAAAAACCATACAACATGAAAAAAATATTTCTTTCGCTGCTGCTGGTGACAGGCTTTTATGCCGTGCAGGCGCAGACCGATTCTTTGACACAGTATACCGGTAAGTTCAAATTCCCCGAAGGCAGTCCCGTTACCGAAGTAACCGTGACCGTGGAGAACGGGCTTTTGATGGCTGGCTCCGCGATGGGAAGCACAGAATTCAAACCCACGGGCACAGCAGATGTCTTCGAAGTGGTGGCCTATGGGGGAACAGCCACTTTTAAAAAGAAAGAAGGAAAAGTAACAGGTCTGCAGATACAGGTGGGAGATATTAATATGGAAGGGGAGAAGACGGAAGGGTTTGCTTTGAAAAACCCGCCAGGCTTAAAAATTCAGTCGATACGCTAACTATTTTATTTTTTTAAAAAAGATTGCACAAAACGTTCCTCCGGAACGTACACCGGATCGCATAACGATTTTCTACCCATAAGATGTCCCTACGGGACAAGAGAAAGGCTGACCTTAAGAGATCAGCTTTTTTTATTGTCGTATAGGCCGGGCTATACTGATCAGTGTTCAAAAATGTTCCAGCGGAACATTTTATGGGTAGCAATGTGTAAGACGAACGAATAGCGTTCCGTAGGAACGCCTTGTGCTCATAAATTATTCTGCAAGCAAAAGGCCGATCAATTTCGATCCGCCTTTTAATATTGCCTTTCAAATTTCTATTAATTTTTTTTGACCGGCTGAGTGGTACCATTTTTCTTCTCCACATTCTTTATTGGTTTTGCCCGAGGGGGTGGAGGTATGATCCTGAATGCCAATGGCATGCTGTCCTTTACGGAAAACTTATCTACGATCTTATTGACCTCTGTAACCCAATCCATTAATTTTTGATATTCTTTTGGGTTGAACATCAATTTTGCTTCAAGGGCGTGGTATTTATCAGCTAAAGGCCCTGTTTTTGATGATAAAACAGTAAACTTGTTCATATCAAAGGGTTGACTGAGTAGGATATATTCTCCAACGAACATTGCATATTCTTTTACGAAAGTATTGGTTGCCGTATCGGAGAATGTGGGAAGAGGAATACTTGGAACTTCGACCTTAGCAGGCGGTGGTGGCGGTGGGGGCACCGGTTCTTCTTCCAGTACGATATCCGTGATAGTTACCTCCGGATTACAGCGCCCAAATGCTGCGATGCCGCTACAAGCCATTCTGAAAACTTCTTCATCTCGTCGGGATCGTTGGTGATCTTTTTATTTAATCTTTCGAATTTATCAGGCCATTCTTCAGATATTTTAGCCATAACAGCCAATTTAGCACTGTCTGTTTTCCCGATTTTAACGTAAGCGATATATTCGGAAATAAATTCATCATACTCTTTTGCAAATTCTTGCAGTTCGGGATCTTTGAATGTGGGAACAGCAGGCCTTACAGAAGCTATACTAACCGTATCCATGATAGCAACAGTATCAGCAGGCGCCATGATCGCTGTGTCCATTACCATCTCATTTTCCCTTTCTGCCCGTCGGGCTTCCTCGCTCTCCGCGATCGAGGTGACCATATCAAACATTTGTTTCAGCGAATTTTCATTTGGATCGCTGAACCGGAACTCCATCGTGCTGTTGATGCTTTCGTTTTCATACCCACCTCCGTAAACAAGGATCTTGTCAAACTTGCTCATCACCGTTGCAATCATACCCTGCCGGTTATCTTCAGGACGGTTATTACCCAGGATACCACTCATTATTTCTTTCAGACCGATCGTGACCACCATGGGATGCTTGCTGTATTCCTGCAACCAGGCGGGTACTTCGCCTGTTCCCTTGTTTTGTAAAAATTCGTCGGCTGTTTGCGGTGACATAGTGATGACCAGCATGTCATCCGTATGTTTTGCAAAGAGGGGACTCTTTTCGAATAATTTTTCCTTTATGCCTTTCACCGAATCCAGCAGAGCGGGTATAGCTGCTTTCAGGTTTTCAAATTTTACTTTATCAGCAATGGGCAAGGCAATGACGAGTTGCATGCCACCTTTCTGACTGGTCAATGTATCTGTTGTTGCAGTAATATCAGTTTTCACTACAGCGATCATCATATTGCTTTTAAACACACCGGGGAGCAGGGAAAGATCAAAGGGGATTTCTTTTTTGACACTGTCCAGGATTCCCATCAAACCGTTTTTCTGTATCAGTTCATTAGCCATTTCCTGGTTAAAGGAAACAGTTGCCAGACCCATCAATGTTCCTGCAGGCAGGCGTTTTACAAGGTCCATATTTTGGGGAGTGGGATGATATTTCTTATATATATCTGCTGTCACCTCCCCAAGAAAATTGCGGCTCCGCATAACGATCTTGCCATTCTCAAAATTGATCAGGGCTGTTTTGTTCTTTCCACTGATTGATCCGAGTTTTTCCATAATCCCGGCGAAAGGCAACATCTTTTTCGTAATTGGGTTCCCGCTGCCACTGCTCCACAACCTGATATCGGCCGGAGTGTTCATAGCTTCAATAAAATAGGTATTTGAACTAATGGTGTTTTGTGATTTTGGGGTCAGCAATTCAAAACACATTTCCCGCTGGCCTTTCATCAGTTCTCTCTTAGCTCTTTCTATTTTCGCCGGATCGGGTGGAACGGTGTCGGAGTAAGAGAAATCATTCAGGAATGACTGCCTCATTTTATTTGCATAACCATTCGAAACAATAAAAACATCATTGTTCCAGGCGGCTGTCATGGAGGCTTCTGACAGAAGGATCCTGTCTGTACCATACATAGCGATCTTGCCTTCATCACCAGCTATTTTTTTCATATTAGCAGTAAAGACTTCCGCGTCACGCAGCTTAATAAAAAGATAAAATCCGGGTTGGGTACGTTCCATTCCTTCAATACTTTCCTCTTTGATCGCCAGTACTATTCCTCCAGAGAGATCGATCCCCAGTTTTTCTGGTTCAGAAAGGAATGCCGCTAAAGGCATATTGGGGTCCTTCATCATTTCGCGGTAGAAAAAACTCTGCCGGAAAGTTTCTGCGGGGATCTTACTGCCAAGGCTTTTGGCATCGATACTCATTACCATCGTTATATCATCCGGCAGGTATTTGAATAAAGGATTGCTTTGAGAGAAAGCTGCGGATTGCCCGAGCATGGCGGCAATAAGCAGGGAGAAAAAATGTTTCATAGTTTCAGTGTGTTAGAAATTGTAATCAACCAGTTTGTCAGCAGGGATGGTTTCCTGCTGACCTGTCGCCAGGTTTTTCACGGTACAGGTATTTTCGTTCAGCTCCTTTTCACCAATGATGATGACAAAGGGAATATTTTTCTTTTCCGCGTATTTAAATTGCTTGTCAAATTTGGCCGTTTCGTGGAAGAGTTCTCCCCGGGTGCCCTTTTGACGAAGCTGTTGCAGCAGCCCAAAGGCAACCCTGCTTTCTGCCTCGCCTGTATTAAAGAACAGCACTTGCGTGCCGATATGAACAGTTTCGGGGAACAATTTCAATTCTTCCATTACGTCATAGATCCGGTCGACCCCGAAGGAAATGCCCACGCCGGGAATATTGGGTACACCGAAAAGGCCGGTGAGGTCATCGTAACGACCGCCGCCACCGATCGAGCCCATTTTTACATCTTTTGCCTTTATCTCTAAAATCGATCCCGTATAATAATTTAAGCCTCTGGCGAGGGAAATGTCGAAAATAATATCAGGAATTGTTTCTTTAGAGTATAATGAACCTAGGAACTCTAACACTTTTTCTATTTCATTAATTCCATCCAGTCCGATCTGAGAGCCTTTTAGTAAAGCCCTCAACTCAGAGGTCATTTCTTTCCCGATTTTTTTAGAAAGCAAACTATTTATTATGGTTGCCAGTCGAGTAACAGTCTCATCCTCGAACCCTTTTGTTTTTAATTCTCGCATCGCTGAGTCTACGCCTACCTTTTCGATCTTGTCTAAAGCAACAGTAATATCGATTAACCTATCTTTTACATCCAATAACTCAGAGATACCTGCCAATACTTTTCTATTATTTAAATGGATTGTGACACGAATTCCTAATTTGTCAAAAACATTCGTAATTATTTGAATTAATTCAACTTCGTTAAGAAATGAAGTACTTCCCACCACATCCGCATCACACTGGTAAAACTCCCGGTACCGTCCTCGCTGTGGCCGGTCGGCTCTCCATACCGGTTGCACCTGGTAGCGCTTGAAAGGGAAATGGAGTTGCCCGTGGTTCATCGCTACGTACCGGGCAAAAGGAATGGTAAGATCATATTTCAATGCCCGCTCGGTGATGCCGCTGTTATTTTTTCCCTGTAAGACTTTTTCAAAATCTTCCCTTGCCTGTTTTTCTTTTGCAGGATTGTCCAGACCGTTATTCAATATCTTAAAGATCAGTTTATCTCCTTCTTCCCCGTATTTTCCCATCAGAGTATCCAGGTTTTCCATGGCCGGTGTTTCCAACGGCTGAAACCCATATAATTCAAACACATTTTTGATCGTATCAAGAATATAATTTCTCTTGCGAACAGTATCCGGTCCGAAATCTCTTGTTCCCTGTGGTAATGATGGTTTGGCCATGATTTAATAAGTCAAATGGGTCATATAAGTGATATAGCTCAAAAGCACTAATTGGACATTGCAAATTGCTTATTGCCTATTGCATATTTCTCTATGATAGCATCACAGGCTTTATCGATCAATTGATAAACCTCGTGGTATCCCGGCTCCGGTCCGTACCAGGGATCGGGTACATCTTCATTTTTCCCGGGATGCAATTCATTCAACAGGAGGTCAGCTTTCTCTCCGTCGAATTTTTTCCCGGCGATCCGTTTGATCTCATCCAGCACATCTCCCGCCAGTGCATAGATCTTATCATACATATCAAAATCATCCGCCCTGAATTTTCTTGCCCGCTGGTTACAGATATCGATGCCATTCAGCTTTGCTACTTTCTGTGATAAGGGGTGCGGCGCTGTACCGATATGATAGTTTTGAGTGCCGGCACTTTCTACACTCCATGTTAATCCTGCTTTAAAAGCTTTCTCCTGCAAAATGCCTTCCGCCAAAGGGCTGCGGCAGATATTTCCCAGGCAAACCATTAAAATTTTCATAAAGCGAAGGTACGAGAGAAGCTGCAAGCCACAAGCCTCCTCGCTGTGCCCGGAGTGACAAGCTAACAGCCCATAGCCATAAGCCCGCAGCCGCTCTCAAAAACTTATGGATTCCAACCATCAGCAGCATCTCATTATCAAACACACAGCATGACAAACAGTAACATTTTACAGTCAGATCTTCTCGATATTATTTTCGAGAACCGCAACAAGGACTACGGCGCTTATTCTCTCCGCAGAGGCTATACGAATCGTATGCTGACTGCCCTGGGTGCCGGAGCGTTACTGGTCGGTGCATTCATCCTGGCCAGTGGCGTTAATAAAAGCAAAGAAGTAAAAAAGCCGGTGATCGCCAAACAGGAAGTCGTGATCAGAACGATCCAGTTGCCGGTAGAAAAAATAAAAGAACCGGAAAAGCCGAAAGAAACGGTGAAGCAAAAACCGTTGATAAAAACGGCTACCGTAAAATATACCACGCCCCCGGTCATTAAAAAGGACAAAGAGGTAATCACACCCATGGTGGCCGCTAAAGAACTGGATGGTAAACTGATCGCTGCTATCACCACAGATGGCAAGCAAGCAGATAATAAAGTAGTGATCGTGGACAAACCTGCGGAAAACCCGGGTACAGGTGATAAACCCGCCGGTCCTGCACAACCTGATTTTGTGGCCTATGAAAAGGATCCTGAATTCCCTGGTGGTGCGGCTGGCCTGAAAGCGTTCCTGTCCCGCAACCTGGATACACCCGAAGACCTGGAGAATGGTGAGAAAAAGGTTGTCCGGATCAAGTTCCAGGTGGATAAGGACGGTACGGTAAGCAGTTTCGAGATCGTCACCAGCGGTGGCAATGAGTTTGACCGGGAGGTAGTGCGGGTCTGCAAGAAAATGCCCCGGTGGACGCCTGCTATTCAGAACGGGATCAGCGTTCCCGTTAGCTATCTGCTCCCTGTAACATTTATCGGGGTAGAAGAGTAAAATTTAATAATTTGCTCTCCCCTGAAATACAGACTGATGTTTGAAGAATATGAAAATAGGAAAAGGAAGCAGGTTTCACTGATGAAATCATTGCTGGATTACGGCATGGGCATTGTAATTACGCTGGCCGGGTTATTCTTTTTTTTCCGGGATAAGATAAAGCTGACCTTAAATAAAGATTACCCGCCCAATGAAATGGACAAGATCTTCGGCGTCATGGCTTTCCTGTATGGCTGCTGGCGGATCTACAGGGGGTATAAGAAAAATTATTTTAAATGAGTGGCCGGACAAGCAATCATCGCAGACTTTTTTTTATCGTTATTCTTGGTTCCCTGCTGGCAGGAGGCTGTAAATCTTTTAAGGAGAAGCAGGATGAATTGCCGGACAACCAATACAAGGGAACAATCAATGTAAGTGCAGATGAATCATTCAAGCCGGTTGTTGAAGAACTGGTACAGGTATATGAATCGCAGCATCCCGGCACCCGGATCCTTGTCCAGTACAAACCGGAAGCGGATTGTCTCCAGGATATGCTTAATGACAGCGTCCGTATGATCATTGCTACCCGTACCTATAATGCAGAGGAGCGCAGCCTGCTGGTAGATTCGATGAAAGTGTCGCCGCGGACGATGACGGTTGCCAGGGATGGTATTGCCGTGATCCTGCATCCATCGGTGGTAGATACCACGTATACCATGACAGATGTTAAAGAAATACTAACAGGGAAGTATAAGGAAAACTTAATTCCAGTATTTGACGGGCTAAAAGCAACCAGTACCGTACGTTTTATCATCGATTCAGTATTGAGGGGTGATACGCTGACGTCAAAAGCAATGGCGGCCCGCAGCAGCGAAGAAGTGCTGAATTATGTCTCTAAAAACCCTGGTGCTGTTGGGTTTATAGGAGTAGAGTGGATCGGGAACCCGGAGGATACATCACAAACAAGTTTTTTGAAGAAAGTTAAAGTGGCAGGAATTGAGAGTACAGATATACCGGGTGGATTTGTTAAAGCCTTCCAGGCAAACATTTACATAAAGCGGTATCCTATGGTACGGGATTTGGTTTATATACTCAAGGAGAATTATAAAGGACTGGGAACCGGGTTTGCGAATTTTATGAGCGGGGAGATCGGGCAGTTGATTTTTTTAAGAGCTTACCTGGCTCCTGCTCAAAAAAGATTCGGAATTAGACCGGTAAGATTGAACGAGTAATTAGTTAAGTTTTATATTCACAAACGTAAAAGAAGAAGAAAATGAAGAAGAAAATCACAGCAACAATTTTAGCCATCGGGTTCCTCTCGGTTCCCGGGTTAAAAGCGCAAACCATACAGGAGGGTATGAACCACTTGTATGCGGACAGGTTCAAAACTGCGATCGGCGTTTTTGAAAAGCTCCTGGCAACAAACCCTAATAATATCGAGGCAACGTATTGGTTGGGTCAGACCTATTTCGATATGGATGACAATGCCAAAGCCCGCCAGCTATATGAAAAAGCGCTGGCTGCAAATGGCAGTGCGCCCCTGATACTGGTTGGTTTGGGTCATGCTGATCTCCATGATAATAAGAGCAGCGATGCCCGTCAGAAATTTGAAGCAGCGATCACAGCAGCTACCAACGGCAGAAAAGGCGTTGATCCTGCCGTGCTCACCGCTATCGGCCGTGCCAACGTGGATGCCAAAGCCGGTGATGCAGTGTATGCCGTACAAAAACTGGAAGCCGCCGACCAGAAGAATACAGAAACATTGCTCCAGTTGGGTAATGCTTATCGTAAAGCCAATCCCGGCCAGGGTGGTGGCCAGGCCTTTGAGACCTATAAAAAAGCATTGGTACTGAATCCTGCTTTTGCCGTGGCTAATTTAAGACTGGCTAAATTATTTGAATCGCAAAAGAACTGGGAGTTCGTATTGCAATTCCTGAATGATGCGATCAAAAGCGATGCTAAGTTTGCTCCAGCATACTACGAGTTGTTCTATTATAATTTCTTCCGGGCAAAATTCCCTGAAGCAGAAGGACAGTTGGCCAACTATATTGCCAACTCCGATCAGGATGTGCAGCACGAATACCTGTATGCTCAGTTGTGCTGGGCAAGAAAGGATTTTCCCTGTGCTATCACCAAGGCAGAAAGCGTAGTCGCTTCTACCGGCGACAAAACAAAACCTAAAGTGTACAAACTCCTGGGAGATGCTTATTTCCAGAAGGGTGAAGCTACCCGCGCCAAAGGCGACAGTGCAGGTGCGATGACCGATTACAACAGTGCGAAGAACTATATGAATAAGTACTTCGCAAAAGAAAAACCAGAAGACCTGATTTCAAACGACTACAAATTGTGGGCAGATATACTGGGCAGGACCGGCGGTACCACCGAAGAGATCGTCAATGCTTATGTAAAAGGGGCACCATTGGATAGTGTTATCTCCTCCAGGATCGATTTTCTGAAGCAGGGAGCGGCCTATTTCAAAGCAGCCAAGATCCGTGATAAAGAAGGCGACATCATCCAGATGATCATCGACCTTAAGCCGAAGCCTACGATCAACGATTATTTTGACCTTACCCTGGCCCGTTATTTCAGCACGGATTATACCCGGTCAAGAGCGGGTGCGCTTACTATGATTGAAAAATACCCTGAACAGGTGTATGGATACGAGTGGGCTTTCAACACTTCAAGAATCGTGGATAGCGTAAAAAAAGACAGTATTGCTGTTCCGGATGCCATTAAATTATTTGAGTTCAGCGATAAGGATACTACTAAATTTAAGAAGCAGTATATCAGTGCGACCAGTTTCCTGGCGATCTACTATGCGAATGATGCCAAGGATAAAGAAAAAGCGATCGAATACCTTGAGAAATGGAAATCGATGGATGTGGTGAACGCAGAAAATATTCAAAAGAATATTGATATCCTGAAAAAGACCCCGGCTACCAAGCCGGCGAAAAGCACCAATAAAACAGTAAGCCCGGCTTCAAAGACCCCGGTTGCCAAACCAGCAGCGAAACCTGTTGTGAAGAAAACGGCCCCGGCAAAAACTACAACAATGCGATAAATGCATCATAACTCGGTTTTCTTCTTTTACAAAGAAAGTCCCCTTGCTGTTTTGGCGGGGGATTTTTCTTAGGTGAAAAGGTGTCACGTTTTAAAAAGGTGACACCTTTTCACCTTATTTTTGCGCACAGAGCAAAAGCCTATGTTTCAGTTCCTTCAGATCAGCCCCGTCAATGCGGATGCCGGCTCTTATTTGCCGGTGGCCCTACAGATTTTTATTGCGGTGGGGCTGGTGATCTTCCTGACGGTTGTCACGCATTTACTGGGACCTAAAAGACAAACCTCCGATAAGCTGCAGAACTTCGCCAGTGGTATTGAAAGTCATGGAGATGCCCGCCAACCCATGGCAATCAAGTACTTCCTGACGGCGATCCTGTTTGTGTTGTTTGATGTGGAAGTGATCTTTTTTTACCCCTACGCGGTCAATTTTAAGGAGCTGGGTTGGAGCGGTTTTTGGGCTGTGCTCATGTTTGTCAGTTTCTTCCTGTGTGGATTTATATATATAATAAAAAAAGGTGCGTTGAAATGGGAAGATTAAAGAACTGAATATTGAGGGTTGAAGATTTAAGATTTTTTGGTCCATTGATTCAATAAATCTTCAATATCAAATCAATAAATCTTAAATAATTATGGCTCGTCCTGTATCATATAATCTTATCAAAAAGCCGCTGGAAGCCGATATCAGTATGGCCGAGATGCCCGAAGGGCACCAGGGTGAAGGTTTTTTTGCCACCAAGCTGAATAATATCATTGGTTTGGCAAGAAAGAATTCTATCTGGCCGCTGCCGTTCGCCACTTCCTGCTGTGGTATCGAATTCATGGCCACCATGGGTTCGCACTATGACCTGGGAAGATTTGGTTCGGAAAGAGTGGGCTTCTCACCCCGGCAGTGCGACCTGCTGATGGTAATGGGAACAATAGCAAAGAAAATGGGACCAGTAGTAAAGCAAGTATACCTGCAGATGGCAGAACCACGCTGGGTAATAGCGGTAGGTGCCTGTGCATCAAGCGGTGGCATATTCGATACGTATAGTGTGTTGCAGGGAATCGACCAGGTAGTACCGGTAGATGTATATGTGCCCGGTTGCCCGCCACGACCCGAAGGGATTATCGATGGCGTAATGCGGATACAGGACCTGGTAGGCAAAGAGAGTTTGCGGAGACGGAACGGAGAGCAGTATAAGCTGTTGCTTGAAAGTTATGGAATACAATAGTTATGGAAGTAATCTATCCCGATCTTAAGACAAGGATACAGTCCACATTTATTGACGCAGTGTTAATGGTGGGTTTGATGTTCCTGGCTGCGACGATACTCGATAAGATGAACCCCTCGCAGGAAGAAGAAGATGGGATGCTCCGGGCAATTATATTCGTTTCTATCTGGGGCGTGTATGAACCTGTATCGATGGTTTTAGGAGCAACACTCGGAAATTATTTAATGAAGATCAGGGTTCGGCAATATGGCAATACGGGCAAAAGGATCAACTTGTTCCAGGCGTATATACGGTTTGCAGTAAAACTGTTGCTGGGTTGGATATCTTTCCTGACGATCCATGGAAATAAGGAGAGAAGAGCGATACATGATTTTGCCGGCGGATCAGTAATGATCCCCCAATGATTTAACAATGGCGTTGACCAACGAACATATCAAACAACGACTAACTGAAAAGTTTCCCGAACAACTAACGGGCTTTGAAGAACCCTATGGCATGCTCACATTTGAAGCGTCGAAAGAACTCAACCTGAAAGTTCTCAATTTTTTATACGACGACGAAGAGCTGAAGTTCCGCTTCATGACCGATCTCTGCGGCGTGCATTACCCCGATAATAAAGGGAAGGAACTGGCGGTGGTTTATCACCTGCACAACCTGGAAGCGAATATCCGCATACGTTTTAAAGTGTTTACGAATATCGAACAGCCGGATATCTATACGGCCACGGGTTTATTCTCTGCAGCCAACTGGATGGAAAGAGAGACCTATGATTTCTATGGAGTGAATTTTGTAGGGCACCCGAACCTCAAGAGAATATTGAACGTGGACGAGATGGATTATTTCCCGATGCGGAAAGAATTTCCGCTGGAAGACCAGACCAGGGTGGATAAGGATGACGAGATGTTTGGAAGGGGTGGAACGACGGGATTTGGAACAGAATCAACACCCGATAAAGAACATGTGATAGCAGAAGCGGATAAACCGGATGAAACGGGAAGACCGATTGTTTGAATAAATGTGAGAATGCGAAGATGTGGAAATGAGTAAGCCCCAGAGGGGCAGCATTTTGGTAGTAGTAGTAGCAAAGAGATATTAAAAGACAGGTGAGCCCCGTAGGGGGCGACATTTTTGAAGAATAGCGAACCGAACGATGAAGAGTGCGACGCAAGGGACGACGATAGTAGCACAGGCGATGGAACAATAACAAAAAAATAGGGGCAGATTGCTTCGGCTTCGCCTCGCAACACGATGTCAGAACAACATATCAAATTACCGGAAGGCTCGATCGAAAAGACGACTACCACGCTGAACCTGGGTCCCACGCACCCGGCCACGCATGGAGTGATGCAGAATATCCTGGAACTGGACGGGGAACGAATTGTCTCCACCGAACAGACAATAGGTTATATCCACCGGGCTTTTGAAAAAATTGCAGAGAGAAGACCCCTGTACCAGATCACTACGCTGACAGACCGGATGAACTATTGCTCTTCCCCGATCAATAATATGGGCTGGCACCTGACCTGTGAGAAATTGCTGGGAGTAAAAACGCCGAAAAGAGTAGACTATCTCCGGGTGATCATCATGGAACTGGCGAGAATTTCTGATCATCTTATTTGTAATTCTATTGTGGGTGTGGATGCTGGTGCTTACACGGGTTTTTTATACGTGATGCAATACCGCGAGCTGATCTATGAGATCTATGAAGAGATCTGTGGAGCAAGGCTTACCACCAATATGGGTCGTATCGGCGGTTTTGAAAGAAACTGGAATGATATCGCTTTCCAGAAACTGGAAAAATTCCTGACCGAATATCCCAAAGTGATGAAAGAGTTTGAGAACCTGTTCCAGCGCAACCGGATATTTATGGATCGTACAAAAGGCACCGGTGCCATCAGTGCGGAAAGGGCATTGAATTATGGATTTACCGGCCCCAACCTGCGGGCAGCCGGAGTGGACTATGATGTGCGGGTGCATACCCCGTACAGCAGCTACGAAGATTTTCAATTCAATATACCCGTTGGTACCACCGGCGATAACTATGACCGCTGGCTGGTTCGCGAACAGGAAATGTGGGAAAGCCTGAGCATCATCGAACAGGCCTACCAGAAAGTACAGGAGTTCAAAGGAGCAGAAGCAGAAGTGTACCATGCGGATGTACCGGAATATTATCTACCGGAGAAAGCAGATGTGTATACCAAGATGGAAGCGCTGATCTATCATTTTAAAATTGTAATGGGTGAAACAGATATCCCCAAAGGTGAAGTGTACCAGGCGGTTGAAGGTGGAAACGGGGAGCTCGGGTTTTATTTGATCAGTGATGGGGGCCGCACGCCATACCGTTTACATTTCCGGAGGCCTTGTTTTATTTATTACCAGGCATTCGAGGAGCTCACAAAAGGTGCAATGCTGAGTGATGCGATCATGACGATGAGTTCACTGAACCTGATCGCAGGAGAGTTGGATGCTTAATAAATGTGTAAATGAATTGAAGAAATGATTGGGAGTAAAATCTACAATCTTCAATCGTAAATCGAAAATAGAAATGAGTTTGCAGTTTTCAGATATATCGTTACAGGAGGTGCAAAGGATCATCGCCTTTTACCCGGAAGGGAAACAAAAAAGTGCTGTGATCCCGGTGCTGCATCTGGCACAAAAAGAATTTGGTGGCTGGTTAAGTGCAGAGACCATGGACTATGTGGCGTCATTGCTGCAACTGGAGCCGATCGAAGTATATGAAGTGGCCACCTTTTATAGCATGTACAACCTGAAACCGGTGGGCAAGTATATGTTTGAAGTTTGCCAGACAGGCCCCTGTATGCTGAACGGGAGTGATGATATCATTCAATATATCCACGACAAGCTGGGTATTAAACCCGGGGAAACCAGTGCGGATGGAATGTTCACCCTCAAAACAGTGGAATGCCTGGGTGCCTGTGGTTATGCACCGATGATGCAGTTGGGAAAAAATTATAGGGAACACCTGACAAAGGGAAAAGTGGATGCGATAATTGATGAATGCAGGCAAAATGCCGCAGCAAAAAACTAAGGGGTGAAAACGATACTAAGCATAGTTCTTTTATTAAGTGTTGTGGGGATCAATGCACAAACGGATGAAGAAAAATTGTCATCGGCATTGAAAGCGTTTCACCAGGCATTGGTAGCAAAGAACCTGGTGGCGATCAACCAGCAAACTGACAAGGCGCTGAGTTATGGACACAGCAACGGCTGGGTGGAAACAAAATTAGAGATGATAAAGAACCTGGAGACAGGCTATCTTGATTATCATAGTTATAAAGAAGATAGTTTGCAGGTAGTGATCAACGGGAGTATGGCAAATGCGAGGTTTATTGCGGATATTAATGTGACAATGAATGGCAAAGAGGGCAGCTACCACCTGAAAGTGCTGGAAGTATGGGTGAAGAAGGGAAAGCGGTGGTTGTTGTTTGCGAGACAGGCGGTTAGATGGAATGAGAAATAAGGAATAAGGAATGAGAAAGTGATGATTCAATGAGTCATTGAATCATTGAATCTCCCTCTCTTAAAGGAGAGACAACTGAGCTACGAAAGTTGCGGGCGTAGCTCACAGAGGGTGAGGTCAAAATGGAACGATGAATCAATAATACACTGAATTCTTCCTCTCTTAAAGGAGAGGGAGGCAGAGGGTGAGGTCAAAAATATGGGACGAAAATTATTACTAGACAAAGCACACATCGAAAACATCAAACTCTATGATGTGTACCGCCGTGAAGGTGGTTACCGCAGCGTGGAGAAAGCATTGAAAACGATGAGCCCCGACCAGGTGACCGATGAGGTCAAGAAAAGCGGGCTTCGTGGCCGTGGTGGAGCGGGATTTCCAACAGGAATGAAATGGGGTTTTCTCGCCAAACCGGAAGGCGTGCCCCGCTATTTGGTAGTGAATGCGGATGAGTCGGAGCCTGGAACATTCAAGGATCGTTATTTGATGGAGTTCATTCCGCATTTGCTGATCGAAGGAATGATCACATCATCTTATGCATTAGGAGCAAATCGTTCTTATATCTATATCCGTGGCGAATACGACTGGATCGTTGATATATTAGAGCAGGCGATCACGGAAGCAAAGAACAATGGATTCCTGGGTAAAAATATTTTAGGCAGCGGGTTCGACTGCGAGATCTATGTACAACGTGGAGCTGGTGCTTATATCTGTGGGGAAGAGACAGCCTTGCTGGAATCACTCGAAGGAAAAAGAGGAAACCCGAGGATCAAACCTCCATTCCCGGCGGTGAAAGGTTTATGGGATTGCCCGACAGTAGTAAACAACGTGGAGACAATTGCTGCGGTGGTTCCTATCATCAATGAAGGTGGCGACGAATATGCAAAGATCGGGATCGGCAAATCAACCGGCACCAAACTGATATCAGCCTGTGGAAATATCAAGAACCAGGGCGTGTACGAGATTGACATGACGATCTCCGTGGAGGAATTTATTTATAGTGACGAATATTGCGGCGGCATCCCCAATGGCAGGAAATTAAAAGCCTGTATCCCGGGTGGATCATCCGTTCCTATTTTGCCGGCTAATTTATTGCTGACAACAGCGAAGGGCGAAAAAAGAATGATGACCTATGAGAGCCTGGCCGATGGAGGTTTTGTATCGGGATCGATGATGGGCTCCGGAGGATTTATTGTGCTGGATGATGCACAGTGCGTGGTAAAACATACGTACACATTGGCAAGATTTTATCGTCATGAGAGTTGTGGCCAATGTTCCCCCTGTCGTGAAGGCACTGGCTGGATGGAGAAAATATTATTGAATATCGAGAATGGGAAAGGAGAGAAGAGTGATATAGATCTGTTATGGGATATTCAACGGAAAATTGAAGGGAATACTATTTGTCCGTTGGGAGATGCAGCAGCCTGGCCCGTAGCAGCAGCCATCCGGCATTTCAGGGATGAGTTTGAATGGCATGTAGATAACCCGGCGGATTGTTTGAGAAGGAACTATGGATTGGCGGGGTATGCTGATCCGGTACCCCCATCCCCTAAAGGGGAGTTGGCAACGGCAAAATGATAAGAGCGTTTTTGATATTGGGTAGTTTGAAAACAGAAGTGAATATTAAATTTTAGGAAAACTAAAAGCCCCTTTAGGGGTTTGGGGTATGACAGACGAAATAAAAAAAGAAGCACCCGCAAATTTCAAGGTCACCATCGACAATATTACTGTCGAAGTGGCCCCGGGTACAACTATATTAAATGCCGCCAGGCAGATCGGTGGAGATGTAACACCTCCTGCCATGTGCTATTACAGCAAACTCCAGGGTAGTGGTGGTAAATGCCGTACCTGTCTCGTAGAAGTAGCAGCCGGATCAACAGCGGACCCAAGACCCATGCCCAAACTGGTGGCTTCCTGCCGTACGAATGTGATGGATGGAATGGTGGTGAAGAATATTACCAGCGATAAAGTGCAGGATGCAAGAAATGGTGTGGTGGAATTTTTACTGATCAATCACCCGCTCGATTGCCCGATCTGCGACCAGGCCGGTGAGTGCGACCTCCAGGACCTCGGTTATAATCATGGAAAAGAAGGCACGCGGTACGAATTCAAAAGAAGAACATTCGAGAAAGAAGATATCGGCCCCTATATACAATTGCACATGACAAGGTGCATACTTTGTTATCGTTGTACTTATGTGGCCGACCAGTTGACAAATCAAAGAGTTCATGGTATCCTTGACCGGGGTGACCATTCAGAAATATCAACGTATATCTCGAAAGCAATTGACAATGATTTCAGCGGGAATATGATCGATGTATGTCCCGTGGGTGCATTGACTGATAAAACATTCCGTTTCAAGAACCGGGTATGGTTCACCAAGCCGGTGGATGCACACCGTGATTGCCCCACCTGTTGCGGTAAAGTGACCGTATGGCAGCGCGGCGATGAAGTATTGAGAGTAACTGTAAGAAAAGATGAATGGGGCGAAGTGCAAAGCTATGCCGGCAAACCGGGCTGGATCTGCAATACCTGCCGTTTTGATAAAAAGAAAGCCAGCGACTGGGTCGTTGAAGGCCCGACAAATATCAACCGTCATTCGGTTATATCCCAGGGACATTATATCGGTCTGCAAAAACCAAAGGAAACGATCGCCGATGTAATGGGTGGCCGTGATCCGAAATTGCTGATGGATATTCATACGATCAGCGATGTAAATAAAGTGGAGCTGAGTGAATTGCCGGGACCGGCGACCAGCAGGACATTTGAAAATGGTAAGAGCGATAAATAATAATGAATAACAGGGATCAGAAAAATGGTAAAGAAAGACTCAGGCAAACAGAGCAGGAACGGCTGGTAGCCATTTTGCCGATGCCGGAGAAGCTGCTTAAAAACTATTTTGATTACCTCGATGAGAAGCTGACAGAAGGAGACCCCGGAAATTCATTGCGACTCACTGAAACCTTCTGTGTAAAGAACGACCTTGATTTTGAGAAGGTAAAAGCATGGGCGGCAGAATTGGGTGGATATGATGACGCGGAAATACTGTGGAACTGTGAAGAAAAATATGACTTTTTGATCGGTGATGAAGGCAATTAAAAGAGAAAATTTGTTATGTATTTATTGAATATAGATTGGTGGCTGATCCTTGAAAAGGGAATATTGATAGGCGGAATCGTCGGCCTCTCTTTCTTTATTGCTATGTATACCACCTATGCCGAAAGAAAAGTAGCTGCCTGGTTGCAGGACCGTCGCGGTCCCAACAGGGCCGGACCTTTTGGTATCTTTCAACCGTTGGCGGATGGAGGAAAATTATTCTTTAAAGAAGAGATCATCCCCATTTCTTCCAATAAATTCTTATTTATCCTTGGTCCTGCACTGGCGATGGTCACGGCACTGGTCACCAGTACAGTTATTCCCTGGGCAGCTCCCTTTGTAACCAAAGCCGGCAATGTGATACCCATGCAGGTGGCAGATGTGGACATGGGGATCCTGTTGGTGTTTAGCGTGGTGAGTGTGGGTGTGTACGGGATCATGATAGGCGGATGGGCTTCCAATAATAAATTCTCATTGATGGCGGCGATCCGCGGTGCCTCTCAGATGGTATCGTATGAATTGCCGATGGGACTCGCGTTGATTGCGGTATTGTTTATGACCGGCTCCTTAAAAATGAGTGAGATCGTTGCCAGCCAGGTAGCGAATGGATGGCATTTTATTTACCAGCCGCTGGGCTTTATCATCTTTTTTGTGTGTGCACTGGCCGAATGTAACCGTACACCATTCGACCTGGCAGAAGCAGAGAATGAATTGAATTTTGG
>JANOHQ010000480.1:0-3034 GCA_031406595.1 Chitinophagaceae bacterium | reverse complement strand
AGCTCGCAGCGCGTCCAAATGAAAACGCCTCCCAAGCTTTGCTTGAGAGGCGTTTGTAGCCCGTACGAGATTCGAACTGCGACAAAATATGGTTGAAAATCAGACTGTTACTCCACTTTAAACTAACCAGTGAATAAATGGTGAAACACCTGCATTGCGAAACGTTTTGATTCGAGAAAGAACTTACGCAAAAATAGGATAGTTTATCAATATAGGCATGTATGGATTTGTGAACATTTTTTATACTCTTCTCTCGTTCGAAATACTCTCAACTCTTGATTTCTGTAGCCATTCTAGTATGTCACTAAGCATAAAATAATCACATTGCATTGGTGGATTGAAGAATGGAATCTCTCTATTGGCTTTCATGTATTCTATTTTTCTTTTGGATACTCCTAAGATTTTCATAACATCTTCATCATGAAGAATAGTTTCATTTGCAGAGTTGCTATTGGTTATCAAGTATACCATTGCATAAAAATGATGTGTTTGATGTGACCTGGTAATACCGGGCCCGTTTTTAGAAGTAAAAGGATTGTCATAGACAGTCCTTTTTTGTCCGTCGTGAAAGAGAAGGAATTTATAGTTGTCGGTTGGCCCGTGAATTTTACAGGGATTTGAGTGTTTCATTCATTTTATTCTTTGGAGTAACCTAATTTCTTCAAAGCATATTCAAGGTATTCATCTTTTCCCTCCATCACACCCTTTGTTGTTTTCTTTACATAATGCGTAGGTACCGTATAAATAAGGGGTTTGATTCCATTTTTTTACGGGGTAGTTTCATTATTTACACGGTATTTTAAAATAACCCTAAAACGGCATTGGTGAATTCAAAATAATTCCACAATTTGGTTAGCTGCTTATTCAACGACCGGCCACCCGGTCGCTGAGGCCATATATATAAGCACAACCTCGCACCCTGCTTAAACTACATGTGCTGCGCCGAAGGGCGTTGGGTTAGTTTATTTTTTTATGCAGGTAGCAATGTCACGAACCAATACTTTTACACCATCTGCCCCGGGCATCATTGCATGCTTTCTTTCGCAATTATCTTATGCTCAATCGCCACAATGAAAGAAGAGCAGGTAATATTATGCGGGTGCGACGATACGAAGGCATTAAGCTCCGTAATGACCTGTCTGCGTAACTCGGCGTTTTATACCTATAGTATTATCACAGCCACGAAAACGCCTGACCTGGTAAGCATAGCCAAATCCATCACACCGGGTCTTATCATTGTATGTTTTGGCGATAACCAGGCAGCGCTGAACGAATTTGGCCGCTCCCTGGAAAAGCCGGTATTGCCGATCCTTTGCCTGACCAGAAAGGCTGAGGTTGAAAAACTATACTGGACAAAAGACTCCATCGTGTTTACTTACCCGTTGGAACAGATCGGCCGGCCATCCTATCTTAACTCGCTTATCCATTCAATTTTCCTGCTCCAAAAGGAAACGATGTCAAGATCAGCCCATTTTACAGACGGTGCCTTAAAGGATGGTAACCCTGGCGGCAACAGGGATATGAGCAAAGTTGTACTGGAACTGGACCAGAAGGTCGATGTACTGATGAAGGTAAAGGAACGTATTGCACGCCTTTCTCCCCGGGTGGATGAGACAACAAGGGCTGAATTGAATAATATCGTTAATTCGATCAAAAAATCAGTGAATGATAATATGCTCTGGGAGGATTTTAAATTATACTTTGTAAAGACCAACCCCAGTTTTTTATTCCAGCTGGCCAAAAAATATCCTTCATTGACACAGATCGATTTGAAGTATTGCTGTTATCTTAAAATGAATATGTCCAATGACGATATCAAAACCCTCCTGGGGATTAACCAGGAAAGCGTACGCACACATAAGTACCGGTTAAAAAGAAAACTCCTCCTGGGCAGAGATCAGAGCCTCCGGACTTACCTGCACTCCGTGAATTAGTCGCTTTACATCTGCACTTTCGGCCATTCACTGTTTTTTATTTGCACTTTTATTTGCAAAAGGAAATCAGAGCAAACTTCACTTGTATACGGTTTGTCTACGCTTTTGCCCTGTGTGTATACGAATTGTATATCCCTCCGGCATGGTATGCTCTGGTGTTGTGAATAGCTTTACATCGGCCTTTGATAAGCAGTTTGTTTCAAAATTCCGAACCTGAATATTCACCCATCTGCAAAATGATCAGTAAAGCACTTCAGTTCACCAATGACGCACTCGACCAGTTTTTGAAAAACAGGTTCGGGCTCGACGATAGTAAGGTGCTGATGAACAATCTCATCGAAAGTGATGGCACGTTGCCCCAGGTCAACCAGAATAAAGTGGTGATCTCATTGATCAATATTGAAAAGGAAACAGCAAAACCTTATTATGTGCGCAACCAGAAAACAGACAGTGGCAGCTTTTCGGCAATCAACCCGGCAGAAAGATACAATCTTAACATCCTCATCAGTTCCAATTTTGATGACTATCGTGAAACCCTGAAGTTCCTGAATGCCGTCATTCTTTTTTTCCAGGTACATACCGTGCTGGATGCTACTTCTTTTTCTGGTATCCCCCCGGGTTTGTCAAGGCTGGATTTTGAAATGGAAAAGGTTACGTATCACGAAATGCAGAGTTTATGGACCGCGATGGGTGCAAAATACCAGCCATCAGTGGTTTACAGGATGAGACTGGTGACGATACAGGTCGCGCCGCGCACCGACGCGTCAGTCGAGAACGAGGACTGCGTCTTGGCCACGCACACGGGATAGTGGCCATAGCCGTCGTCCTGGAATCTCTTGATCTGCGCGCGCACTTTTGCGTCCGCCGTGACTTCCGACGCCCGGTACACCTTCTTCGCGATCTTGTTGATCTTGTCCCAGAGGCTGTCGGCATCCTCGTAGACGAATGTCGGCTTGGATGGCTGGTCGCACAGGCCGACGACGAGCCTGGCCAGTTCCGCCGCCCCCTTGCCGCCCTCGCCCCAGTGGGCGGCGAGCACCACCTGCACGCCCAGCTTCTTCATCCTCGACGAGAGGAGCTCCAGCTCGGCCGGCGTGTCG
>JANOHQ010000056.1:0-4289 GCA_031406595.1 Chitinophagaceae bacterium | reverse complement strand
CCACTTCATCCTTTACGGTGGAAAAATTATTATTACTGTAATTGATACTGTACCGGAAAAGATCGGCCAGGGCGATCGTCATCTGTCTTGCCTTTTTCCCATCCGTTACGGAAAGATCAGCGATCGAATTCAACGCATTGTATAAAAAATGCGGGTTCACCTTGGAATGAAGTGCATCGAGTTCGGCCTTGGATTTTAATTCCCTCAATTGACTCAGTTCAAGTTCTTTCTCGTCAAATTTTCTTTTCCGTTCAATATCCAGATAGCTCACCATCGCATATACCAATCCTATCGTTGTCGTGAGATAGAGATTCGTAACCATGCTATACTTCAAGTATGTTTGGTATTCTTTGTGATCGCGAAAGATCAGGTAACTCACTGGTAAATTCACCGCCTCCGCTCCGATGATCAGGGTCAGCAAAATAAGGAGCTTGTGTTTTAAAAAAGAAAGCTTCCGTAAACCCGGATGTTCAGCGATGAAGCGACACAGGTTAAAAACAGTAAGGGTGTACAGCATCGTAACACTTGCCTGGATCAGGATCGTATAAAACCAGCCAAAGCTCGCGACCATCAGGAAAAGACCGCCACCCAGTGGGGTTATAGCACAGGATAAAAAAAAGATCGCCAGCCAGGCCACTACATTTTTTCGCAATAATTCATTCCTGATCTGTCCCCGAAAAAGTCTTCCGAAATTGACCAGCACGAATAGTCCCGCCACCGCCAGTATAAGACAGCTCAGGATCACTATCAGGTAAAACAAAATACCGGGTTCATTCATACAGGCCGGCAAGTTAATAAATGCAGGATGTTATGGCTCCTGCTGTTCGCCAAATGCCATATTTCAGGAGTGAACGGAGTATATTGCAGAAAAAAAATAAAGGATGATCATTGATTTCAGATCGGATACCGTAACCAAACCCAGCCCGGGGATGCTGGAGGCAATGTTGAAGGCAGAAGTGGGTGATGATGTATTTGGAGAAGACCCGGCTATCAATCAACTGGAGAAAATGGCCGCTGAATTATTTGGCATGGAAGCAGCCATTTTTTGCCCTTCCGGTACCATGACCAACCAGATCGCCATCAAATGCCATACTCAGCCCGGTGATGAAGTGATCTGTGATGAAAGTTCCCATATATACCAGTACGAAGGCGGTGGTATCGCTTTTAATTCAGGTGCATCGGTAAAACTGCTCTACGGAGACCTGGGAAGAATAACAGCAGAGCAGGTTAAAGCCGCCATCCTGCCCGATGATGCACACCGTGCGCATAGCAGCCTTGTTTCCCTGGAGAATACTTCCAACCGCGGAGGAGGCAGCTGTTATGATTTCAATGAGATAAAAAAGATACGTGCTGTTTGTACTGAAAATAAACTGGCCTTTCACCTGGATGGTGCAAGGTTATGGAATGCACTGGTAGCTAAGAAAGAAACACCGGCGCAATATGGAGAGGTCTTTGACAGCATATCGGTCTGCATGAGCAAAAGCCTGGGTTGTCCCGTAGGAAGTTTGCTGTTGGGTGAAAAAGATCTTATCAAAAAAGCCCGGCGGATCCGGAAAGTATTTGGTGGCGGTATGCGACAGGCAGGCTTTATCGCAGCGGCCGGGATCTATGCCCTGCAAAATAATATTGAACGACTGGAAGCCGACCATGAACATAGCCGCCAGATAGCAGCAGCGGTCGCGAAAAAAATATTTGTCAAACAAGTGCTGCCGGTAGAGACCAATATCATCATATTCGAACTGGACGACAGCATCTCTGCCCCGGCGCTGGTGGCCAAACTAAAAGAGCGGTTGATCCTTGCGTATGCCATCTCGCCTGTGCGGGTAAGACTGGTAGTGCATTTGGATATCAGCCCCGAAATGGTGGTAAGAACCATTGAAGCCTTCAACCAACTATAGTATCTTAGAAGCATGTTACCCAAGATCAATCCTACAACCACCAACGCCTGGTCAGCATTGCAGGTACATGCTGCTCAAATGAAGAAGATGCACCTGCGGGAGCTTTTTGCCCATGATGCAGACCGGTTCAGAAAATATTCCGTTTCGCTCGATGGTCTCTTGTTTGATTATTCAAAGAATATCATCAGCGCTGATACGGTGAACCTGCTCCTTTCACTGGCAGCTGATTGCAAGCTGAAAGATGCGATCAGTTGTATGTTTAACGGGGATCTTATCAATGAAACAGAGAACCGTGCAGTGTTGCATACGTCCCTGCGCAATTTTTCAGATCAGCCGGTATTCACCGAAGGAACGAATATCATGCCGGGCGTAAAAAAAGTGCTCCGGAAAATGAAGAGCTTCTGCGATTCGGTACATAAAGGGAAGCACCGTGGCTACACGGGCAAAAAAATAAAGTATATCGTCAATATCGGGATCGGCGGCAGCGATCTTGGTCCACAAATGGTGACCGAAGCACTGAAGCCCTATAAGATGGAGGACATTGAAACATTTTTTGTTTCCAATATCGACGGGACACATATCACCGAGGTACTGAAAAAGGTGGACCGCGAAAGGACCCTGTTCCTGGTAGCTTCCAAAACATTCACTACCCAGGAAACCATGACCAATGCCCATACGGCAAGAGAATGGTTCCTGAAAAAAGTAAAGAACGAAAAATATATTGCCAGTCATTTTATTGCTTTATCCACCAATGAGAAAGCAGTGATGGATTTTGGTATTGATAAAAAGAACATGTTTGAGTTCTGGGACTGGGTCGGCGGTCGTTATTCACTCTGGAGTGCCATCGGGCTTTCCATTGCCCTGGCGATCGGGTATAAAAATTTTGAGCTGCTGTTAAGAGGAGCACACGATACAGACAATCATTTTAAGACAACTCCATTTGAGAAGAACATTCCTGTTCTGATGGGATTACTGGGTGTCTGGTACACCAATTTCCTGCGATCTTCCAGCGAAGCGATCCTTCCGTACGACCAGTACCTGCATCGTTTTGCCGCCTATTTCCAGCAGGGAAATATGGAGAGTAACGGAAAGGCAACGGATCGTAACGGCGAATGGGTGGAATATGCTACCGGTCCCGTGATCTGGGGTGAACCCGGTACTAACGGGCAGCATGCTTTTTACCAGTTATTGCACCAGGGCACTCCTTTGATCCCCTGTGATTTTATCGCGCCGGCCCAAACCCATAATCCAGTGGGTGATCATCATGTAAAGCTGCTCAGCAATTTCTTTGCGCAAACAGAAGCGTTGATGAACGGGAAAACGGAAGAAGAAGCCGAAAAAGAACTGGAAGCACAGGGTTTAACAGCAGAAGAGATCGCCAGATTGCTTCCCTACAAGATATTTCCGGGAAACAAACCTACCAATTCATTTCTTTTGAAGCAGATCACTCCCCGATCACTGGGGCAGCTGATCGCTTTGTATGAGCATAAGATATTTGTTCAGGGCGTGATCTGGAATATTTACAGCTTTGACCAGTGGGGTGTAGAACTGGGCAAGCAATTAGCCGGGAAGATCCTGCCTGAACTCCAGCACAATGACAGGGTCAGCGGGCACGACGCTTCCACCGAAGGGCTGATCAATGCCTGGAAGCAAATGAAAAAATAATCTTATTTTCAAGTAGGCTAAACATCTTCGCATGAAAAAGATATTTCTTGTTTTTGGAATCGCTGCTTACACTTCTGCTTCTGCACAGAATAAAGACTTATTCGATATCCAGGATCATCTCAGGAAAAAAACTGCTGAGAGCAATAAAGTAGGACGTATTTTCAGAAATCCCCCTCCTTACGAGGGCGGTTTTCAAAGACTTTCTGGCAATGAGATCGGTGGTAGCATAGTAATGATCCCCCGAAATGGTGGAATGCCTTATGTTAAGCCTGATATTCGCCAATTCCAAACGATGCCCAACCCCGGACTTGGTAATTTCACTACCAATATAATCCCCAATGGGGCACTACCTAAACCCCCCCGTATACTGATTAAATAATTTACCCGAACCTTTCTTACTTGTTTCATCTGTGATGCCACAACCTGTTCCGGTCAACCTTATCGCATTCACGCCCTCACGGCAATTGCCCTTGCCTTTCTTGAACTCACCAATCATTCAATTGTCTTACACATTCGGGTCCATAACAATAAACTACAAACCATCCTCCGGCTTGCTCAGGACTATAGACCACAAAAAAATCCCTCCCGCTTTGTAGCAGGAGGGATTTGTATAAGACTCTTATCTTAATTTTCGCGGTGTACTACAACCAGTCCTGAAGTGATCTTACCGGTGACCGTGTTGTTCACTTTCACCACATAAGTTCCAGAAGCCTGTTTGCTCAGGTC
>JANOHQ010000402.1:0-2107 GCA_031406595.1 Chitinophagaceae bacterium | reverse complement strand
GCGAAGACCGTGTCAAATCAGAAGGATTTGGTGAAACAACTCCGATCGCAGACAATAACACCGCGACAGGAAGAGTGAAGAACCGCAGGATAGAGATCAGGATAGAGTATTAAGAAAGATTTAGCTCGAGGAATAGTTGAATACAAAGGGGGAATCGGGAGACCGGTTCCCTTTTTTGTTTCTGGGTTTGGGGGATTCTTATATTTACCGTATCAACACCATCGTTCCCTTCATCACTCTCCTTTCCACTCCTCTTTCTATATAATATATATATACCCCCGCAGGTTGTGGCACTCCTTTGAATTTTCCATCCCAGCCCCGGGGCTGGTCGGTGGTTTGAAAGATGGCTTCGCCCCAGCGGTTGAAGATCTTTACCCGGTAAGTGTCCAGGGCTTCCAGCCCGAGTATAGCCCACACATCGTTTAACCCATCATTGTTGGGGGTAAAGCCCGTAGGAATAAAAATATCCTTGTACACTTTTACCATCACCTGGTCGGAGACCATGCCACAACCAAAACCGGATACTACTGTCAATATATAATTCTGATCGAGCGGTGGGTTGACCAGGGGTTGCAATAAATTAATATCATCGATAAACAGTGGTGGTGACCAGGAATAAATGTCACCTGCTCCCGGGGCAGCGGCTGTTAGCCTCACCGATTGTCCTTCGGAAATGGTTTTATCGGGACCGGCATTGGCAATTGGTTTTGGAATGATATTGATCGTTACATCCGCTGTATCCTTACAGGAAAAAACATTGGAAACGATCACGCTGTAGGTGGTACTCTGTGCAGGTGAAGCTTTGGGGTTAGCAATGGCGGCATTGGAAAGTCCAGTGGCCGGTATCCATTGATACGCTATTCCTCCACTGGCCGATAACTGCGAACTATCGTCTTCGCAGATCGTATCATCCGCAAAGCTGGTACTGGCAGTGGGAACAGGGTTTACGCTGATCGTGGTTGAATCCAAATGCGTGCATCCGGCCGCAGAGGAAACCGTTACATAATATTTTCCCGCCTGGTTCGGTTGGACATTATTTATCGTCACCGGTGTACCAATTGCTGTAAATCCATTAGGTCCGGCCCAGTCGTACTGCACACCCCCGGTTGCTGAAAGGTTCAAGGAACCATTCGTACAGGCGGGACCGTCGTTGGCAGCGGTAGTAACAGGATTAGCATTGACGGTGATCGCAAAATATTTTGAATAGACCCTGCAGGCCGAAGAACCCATATTACCGGATTCGGCAACTGCCAGCCGGAACTGGTAAAGACCCGGCGTGGCATTGGTGATAAAACTTGCTGGAAAAGTATTCGTGGTCGCTCCCGGGATATCTGTCCAGTTCACCTGGGGTATGGTTCGCTGCTGCCATTGAAAAACCGGGCTATTGAATCCACCGGATACGGTACAGCTCAGCACAAACTGCCGGGAAGGTCCTTCGCAAAAAGAAGTATCATAATCGGGTATCCCGTCGATCGTTCCGGTTACCTGCGGCCCGCAGGCCCTGAATGTGATATCATCCAGCGCCAGGTCATTCCCGCAACCACCGGGTGCATTATTCACCATTCGTAGTACAATATCTGTAACAGCAACTGGTGTTGTAAAAAAAAATCCATACTGATTCCATACCGGGCTTGATGCTGTTGGGATGTTCCCCGTGTTATACGATTGCAGAACCGTTCCATCCGTTCTTTCGATCGACAGTGTAAGATCGGGTTGTGTGCCTGAGCCTGAACAGGCAGAGGGTAGCAATACATTCATGATCCAGGCGGCAAATTCATAGGTAGTTCCGCCGCAAAGTCCTTTTACCGTATCAATATAAAAAGCGCCGGGTTGAACCGAAGCATTCACCAGCATAAAATAACCGCCGGCATCACCGGTATGATCCGCGTTCACCGAATGCCAGCTGCTTCCAAAACAAGCAGTGGTCGAATTGCGTACGGTGTAAAAACCATCATTGGGACAATCATTGGTCACGTATGGATAACTGGTGCTGGCGGCAGGTAGTGATCCGCCGGGATTGGAGCCCTGCCCGAATGTGATATGAATGAGAGGGTCACCCAGGCTACCCGTACAAAGCTGGGCATGCAGGTTGGTGAGTAAAAGCGAT
>JANOHQ010000047.1:0-7317 GCA_031406595.1 Chitinophagaceae bacterium | reverse complement strand
TGATGAGCTTGCGGGTATCCACCATTTCGATCGCCGGCAATTGAAGATCACCATAGCGTTGCATCAGTTCCACCAGGCCATATTTACCGGTTGTCCCGTTGTAATAACTCTCCACAGACGGTGTGCCACTGCCCAGCAGGGCCTTGGCGCCGAATAAGGAGGCAAAATAAATGGCGGCATCTCTCCCGTTGTACCGCGGCGCAGGTTCCTGTTGCTTGTAGGAGGTGTCATGCTCTTCGTCGCAGATTACCAGTCCCAGTTCCTGGTAAGGCAAGAACACAGATGATCTGGCACCCAGTATCACCCGCAGCTCTCCGTTCTTTACTTTATTCCATATCTCCACCCGTTCGTTTTGTGAGAATTTAGAATGATAGATACCGATATAACCACCAAAATGTTTCTGCAGGCGGCGGATGATCTGTGATGTGAGTGCGATCTCCGGTAACATATACAATACCTGCTGCCCCTTCTTTATATATTCCTCGATCAGTTTGATATAAATATTGGTCTTGCCGCTGGAAGTAACCCCATGCAACAAACAAACTGCTTTTGATGCAAACTGTTGATTCACTCCCACCAAAGCCTGCTGTTGTTCCGGGGTTAATTCAAAATCAATCTCTACATTTTTCGGCAGATACCTGATCCGGTCCACCGTACGTTTTTCGATCCGCAGGATATTTTTCCCGGTCAATCCCTTTAGCTGTGCGTCCGAAGCATTCGATTTTTTTAATAACGCGGCCTTGGTTACTTCACCTTCGGTTTTGATAAGGTGGAGATAACTTAATAATAACTCCATTTGCTTCGGTGCTCTTGTCCAGTTGTTGAGCAGGTCAGACAATTTGTCTTCATTGTCATACTCCGGATTCAGCAACACATAGGTTTCTTTTTTGGCGGCGTAGGTTTGTTTCAGCGCTTCCCAGACAAAGCAAACTTTTTTATTGATCAGGCGGTTGATGACAGGATAGACATGCGAAGAGTCCAGTATCTGCTGAACTTCATCCAAATTCAACTCCTTTTTCAGCAGCAATGCTTCTCCTAAGATATACTCATCGTGATCGAGTGCGGAAAAATCATCCCCGTATTCTTCGTTGTAGACCAGGATCGTCTCGCTGGATAGTTTAAAATGTGCGGGTAACGCAGCAGCCATCACTTCGCCTTCGCTGCACATATAGTATTGGGCGATCCATTCCCAGAGTTTCAATTGCTGTTCGAATACAACCGGTTCTGTATCGAGAAGGTTGATGATATCCTTTGTTTCGAATAATTCCGGCTTGCCTGCGTGTATTCGTTTTACAATACCTGCATATTTTTTGCTCTTGCCGAGGTTGACCTCTACCCTGCAACCTGGTTTTATTGTATCCAAAAGGTGCCGGGGTACCGACCATGTATAATTCTTTGGTAAGGCGGATGGTATGATAATTTCGGCGTAGCCCCCAACCTTTGGAGGGGGGGATTGAGTTTCCGTATGTAATTCCTTTTCCGCCATTCAACAGCAAATCTAATTATATCTAAAGTTTCATTTTGATGATTCAGGCGGTTTTCGCCAACCGGCGTTACACCCGATCAGTTTGCTTTCCACGACTTCGTGCCTTACTGTCTTTGTGTTTCAAAACAAAGAATTTGAACCACGACAGTACCAGGACAGATACAATATTAGTTCTTTCGCCATCCTGCATCGTATCCAATCAATTTCTTTTCCATGATACCATACACTTCCTGCTTCAAACGCTGAATATCTTTTAATGTATAGCCGGCAACCGGTATCTCTTCCAGGTAAACAATACGGCTGCGACCGGGTGTCATGGAAAAAATGTTTTTATAATTCATTCTCCGGTAAGCATCGAGAAAGAGCACGGGTTTGATGGGTGTCTGAGTCTCGATTGCCACACGGAAAGCCCCATCATAAAATTCTTTCAACGGGGTAGTTCCCATATTAAATGTGCCTTCGGGGAAAACCATGACTGATATCCCTTTATTGATGATCGATTTTAAAACCCTTATGCTATTGGCACGGTTGGCGGCATTACCCCGGTCCACAGTTACGATGGCATTCCGGTATATAAATCCAAAAAGAGGGACTTTGCTCATCTCTACTTTTCCCAGGGGGCGGATCGGCTGGCGATAGGCTTTTACAATGATCGCCGCATCGAGATAAGAAATATGGTTGGACAAAAAGATATAGGACTGTTTTTTATCATGCGGTACTTCGTAGATCCTTTTATGCCAGATAAAGATCAGCGGGAACCAGATATCGGACCAGAGCATGCAAAGACGGATCATCATATTGCCTCCCCTGATCCTTCCAAAAAAGCCGGCGATCAATGCAAACGGGAAAAGAAGCAGCATGATAGCTACAAATGTGATAAATGCATAGATAGAGTATATGAATTGTAGCACTCTCACCTGCAGTAGCATTTTTGCTGAATAGGAATACCGGAAGACGAACGGAGCCCTCCGGGATCTCGAAGCTTCGGGACAGGGTAAATCGGATAGCTATCGGATGCAAGGGACGACGACAGTCCGCAGGACCCAGTGGGTAGTACAGGCGCCTGTCCCATCAATTCTTGTTTTCGTATTTGTTATCATCACCCGGGCAATCACATTCATAATCAGTACCGAGATCGATCACCGTAACGATTGTGGTCGACCGGTTGCACTGGGCATACACAATTCGTACCCGTTGGTTGTCGCGGGTCACAGCTTCCACCGCATAGCGGGGACAGCGGGCATTCTGCAGATCGCTTTTGTCATAATTGATCTTTCCTTTCTGCATCGTTTCTTCTACTTCTGTTTGGGAAATATGACGGCATTGCATCCGGCATCTTGCATGATTGCTGTACTCGATGAGGGAGGTTCGCCTGTCAAACCCTTTATCCCGGTTTGTCTTGTTACTTGCCGGGTCTTTGGGTTTATTATTGGTCACCGTTGGCTGCTGGTCCTTGTTCTTGCTGTTTTTAATAATGATCACTGCCGCAGCCATGACCAGGATCAGGATATAGGGAAGCCATTTATTCTTCACATTCAAACATTTGGGCTAAAAGTAAGTCAAAAGTCCGAAGCTTCGGTCTTCCGACTTCCGACTTCTCTCGTATCTTTGCCGGCTAATGGCAGAAGCAAGAACAGTCGCTTTTCATACATTGGGTTGCAAGCTCAATTTCTCCGAAACATCATCCCTTTCCCGGCTCCTGGAAAATGAAGGCTTTGAGAAAAAAGAGTTCAGCGATATCGCGGACGTGTATGTCATCAATACCTGTTCGGTGACGGACAATGCCGATAAAGAATGCCGTCTGCTGGTCCGCCGGATCCAGCGAAAAGCCCCGGAAAGCCTGGTGGTGATCACGGGTTGTTATGCCCAGTTGAAACCCAAAGAGATTTCGGAGATACCGGGCGTGGACCTGGTGCTAGGCGCTGCCGAAAAATTCAATATTGTGCAGCATATCCGTGAACTCGCCAAGGGCGATCCTGCAAAGATCTGTAGTTGCGATATTGCCGATGTATCCGATTTCCATTCTTCCTGGTCGGTCAATGACCGGACCCGCACTTTTTTGAAAGTACAGGATGGCTGTGATTATAATTGTTCCTTCTGTACAATCCCGATGGCAAGAGGAAAAAGCCGGAGTGATAGTATTGCAAATGTCATTGCTAATGCAGAACATTTGGCAAAGCATGGAGTGAAGGAGATTGTGCTGACGGGAGTTAACCTCGGTGATTTCCGCCCCCCAGACCTCACCCCTACCCTCTCCATAAATGGAGAGGGAGAAGTAGCGTCCCCGAAAGTGAAGAAAGAAAATTTTTATAGCCTCCTACAGGAGCTTGACCAGGTCGCGGGTATTCAACGTTACCGCATTTCTTCCATTGAACCGAACCTGCTGACCAACGAGATCATTGAATTCGTAGCAAACAGCGATAAATTCATGCCGCATTTTCATATTCCACTTCAAAGCGGGAGCAATAAGATACTGGGACTGATGCGCCGCCGGTATAAAAAAGAATTGTATACCGAAAGAGTGAAGCTGATCAAAACGCTGATGCCACATTGCGCTATCGGGGTGGATGTGATCGTTGGTTTTCCCGGCGAGACCGACGAAGATTTTAAAGAGACATTTGATTTCCTGCATTCACTGGATATTTCTTACCTGCATGTATTCACTTATTCTGAAAGGGATGATACACATGCGCTGAGCATCCAACCGGTTGTGCCCATGCATACCCGTCATGAACGGAATAAAACGCTGCGCAATCTTTCCTATATGAAAATGCAATGGTTTACCGGGCAGCATGCGGGACAGACCCGGAAAGTACTGTTTGAGGGGCAGGACAAGAACGGGATGATGGACGGTTATACCGATAATTATATCAAGATCTCCACTCCTTTCCGCCCGGAATGGACGAATCAAATTGTGGAGTGGAAAATTTAACGCAAACTCCTAATTTTACAGCATTGGAACGTTAGCTCAGTTGGTTTAGAGCATTACTTTGACAGAGTAGGGGTCACTGGTTCGAATCCAGTACGTTCCACCATGAAATTTGTAACGGTCGTCCTGTTCTGTTTATGCAATGGGCTTCTATTTGCGCAGGACGGAAAAGATACCATCGAGAATGTAATAGCGAACTGGAACAAAGGTGAAACCTGGACGATGGCTATTACAAGGACCAAGGAAAAGATCGAATCCGGCAAACCTGCTCCTCCTTTCAAATTTCTTTACAAAGCTGTCATCACCGTTCTTGATTCATCCGCTGATGGATACAAGATGCGCTGGGTTTTCCAGCTGGATGAAGATTTTAAAAACCAGAATCCCGGGATCGAAAAGGCGATGCCTGTATATAACGGGCTGGAGTTTTTGTATACTACTACGGAATCGGGCGAATTCAAAGACCTGCTTAACTGGGAAGAGGTGCGGGATGGCTATGTTGAAATGGCCATGGTTTCGATGCCTGAACGCCGTGATATCGCAGTGGATGCTGCACTCGAACAGGTAAAAGCTATGTTCAGCACAAAACAATTGGTAGAAGCTGCTTTGATCAAAGAGATACAATTGTATCATTTACCGTATGGCGGTCAGTTCAACACCAGGAGGATCAGCTCGGCTCAATTATTACCCAATCCTTTTGGAGGCGAACCGATGCCTGCAACCGCAACGCAATATCTCACATCCAGCAAAGACGGCCGCTCCTATACTGTTACCTTCCTGCAGGAACTGGATAGCTCCGGTACGCATATATTAATGGAGAGCGTGTTCAAAGCCATGAAGATCCCCATGGACAGTGTCTACACGCACGTGAATGAGATGCTTGAAAATTTTAAGGTATCCGACCTGAGTCACTACAGGGTATTACAACCCGGCAACTGGATCACAGAAATACGATATTCCAGGATTGCCAATGCTGGTGAAATGAAGCAAGTAGAGGAATTCAAATTCAGCATGATACGGTAATCTTTGACGGTTGTTTTTGACGGTTATTTTTGAGCCCCGGTGCAACTTTCCAGCTTTTTAATTGTCATTTATATACATGCCGAAATTCCAGGTCACCATACAATTCGAGATCATCGATGATTTCATGGACTTTGTACCTCCACACCGCACTTATATTAATTATTGCATTAATAAGGGTATCATCGATCATTACGCTGTCAGCATGGAAACACAGCGCTCCTGGATCACTTTAAATGCTGGGGACAAAAAAGAGGTTGAAAAGATCCTGGCGAAATCTCCCCTGTTCAAATTCTGGACCTTTGAGATCGATGAATTGTTTGTCCTTGATGGACAGCATTACCGCTTGCCGGAGGTGAATCCCAATTAATATTCAGCTTTTATTGTAACTTTTTGTTTCCTTTCCCGTTAAAGCGCTAAACTTGTTTCAATGAAATTCGGTATGTATTCCTGCTGGTTCTTCAAACTATGATAGCGGGCGCCCAAACCTGCAATTGCCTGGCTGAATTCAATTTCATCAAAGAACATATTGAAAAGAATCACGGCGGTTTCAATAAGAAGATAGGCTCACCCGAAGAGCCTGCATACAGGAAATTTACCGGGGAACTGGCAAAAGAGATCGGGCAATTAAAAGAAAACAGGTATTGTATCGCCTACCTGAAGAAATATATCCTGTACCTGCAAGATCACCACAGCAATATTAGCGGGGTGCCAGGTCAGCCGGTCAATGAAAATTCGGAAGCTGATATAGAAGCTTTCCTGAAAAGTCCGGCATTTACCTCCACAGAAAATATCCCTATCGACAGTCTTTTCATCGATTCAATTACCCGGCGATCAAAAGACCCGATGGAAGGTATCTATCAAACTCCGGAGGGAACCTACAAAGTATTATTGTTTAAAAATAAAAATCAAAACAGGGATTACGCGGCTGTTATCATTGAATCAAAGACCAGGCTATGGGCAAAAGACCAGGTAAAGTTTGAGTTAAAAAGGACAACTGATTCCACCCTGCAATACTTTGGTTATTTGCGCAACCATGGGCTGAATTATGATGAACTGGTTGTAAAAAAAGACCAGTTCCATATCCCCGGCTGGGAAAAAAAACAGGTGATGTGGTGAACAGGAGTATCATCCCTGAAAAGCTGATCGAATTTAGTGTTCTCGACAGCCAAACCACTTTATTAAGTATCCGGAGTTTCAGTTCTTCCATATACAAGACCCTCAACTCTGTCTATAAAATAGTGATCCCGCAAATAAAAAAATATCGCCGGCTGATCATTGATATCAGGAATAATGGGGGCGGCGCCGATTTTGCTTACCAGCCGCTTATGCCATTGTTATATACTGACACGATCCATAATGATGTCGTGGATATTTACAATACGCCAGGCAACCTGGCTGCTTATAAAAAATTCGATTCAATTTCTGTAAAAAACGGGAATGGCGCGGTCTTCAGCAGATCGATAGTTTTAATGGAAAAAGCCACGCCTTACAAATTTATCCCGATGGGTAACGGCGTTCCTTCCATATCTGTTCTCCCGGTGAATAAAGGTTACCCGGATAAGATCGACATCCTGTATAATAAAGGCTGTGCTAGTTCCTGTGAATCGTTATTATTTGATGCTCTCTACAGCAGGAAGACCGTTTTTGTGGGAGAGAATTCCGGTGGCTATACCGGTTATGGTGATGTGATGAATATACAAACACCCTGTGGCAATACATTGAGGTGGACCACCACGGTCTACCGCGATCAATGGCGATATGAGTTCGTGGGTATTCCTCCGCAATATAGAGTACCGGATAGGGAAACGGACTGGGTGGAATATACGAGAAAACTGATCAGCAAATAGAGGGGAGGGGGATTGGGCTAGGGGGTCTTTACTTA
>JANOHQ010000400.1:0-5790 GCA_031406595.1 Chitinophagaceae bacterium | reverse complement strand
GATCCGGTTCCGCCTCGGATACCAATTTACTTCTACCGGTGGCAATGCTACCTATGGCGCAAGTGAGTATGCGACCGAATTCGGATGTTTCGATATCACCAATAATATCCCGCTCCCGGTTAAGCTGGTTAATTTCAGCGGTACCTACAAGAACCAGGTCACGTTGCTGAACTGGGAAACAGAGAACCAGGTCAATTTTGATCATTTCGAAGTAGAGCGCAGCAGTAATGGTGCTGACTTTTTAAATATTGCCAGCAAACCGGCTACTGCCGGAACAGGCAAACAGGCTTACCAGCATGGGGATAATTTGTCGGCAGTAAATGGGGATGTATTCTACTATCGTCTTAAAATGATAGATGTGGATGGCAAGTACAAGCACAGCAATGTGATCCTGATAAGGAAGACAAACCAGCATATTGATGGTCTGAGCCTGAGCCCTAACCCGGTAAGGAATGGAGTGGCTACCGTGCGGTTCACTTCTGCATCTCCCGGCACTGCTGAGTTCCGTGTGATGGATCTCTCCGGCAAGATCGTTCTCCGTCAAACCAGCAAAGTATTTGAAGGAACTAATAGTATAAGTATTGATAAGCTCGATCGTCTTCAGCCCGGCATCTATACTATTCAGATGCAGGATCGCAACACGATTGTTGCTGCTAAATTTACTGTAGTACGTTAATTGAGCTGAAATTTCGTAGCTCAGGGTTATTGATTAAAGCCTCCCTTCGGGGAGGTTTTTCAATTGCAGCCGGTAACTTCATTAACAATTGCTTAATTTGAGTTATCAATTCCCAGTAAATTTTTTGCATGACTTTCATTGGCGAACGGTTACGAAATTTTCACCCGGTAAGGAAACTGGTATATTTTTTTGTCGGCCTGTTCTCCTATCCCGGTCTTGCCATCGTGAACAAGCTGAAAATATCCGGTACAGAGCATCTCCAAAAATTACCGAAGAAAAAAGTGTTGTTTGTCAGTAATCATCAGACCTATTTTGCGGATGTGATCACGTTTCTGCATATTTTCTGTGCAGTAAAATGGGGTAAGATGAACCGTCTTGGTGTTCCTTATTATCTGCTGAATCCCTTTACCCGTGTGAATTACGTGGCAGCGGAGGAAACTATGAAAGGAAGTTTTATCAGCCGCCTGTTTTTATTGGCCGGGGGCCTGACGGTAAAACGAACCTGGCGGGCAGAGGGACAGGAACTGCGAAGAGGGCTGGATCCTTCTGATACAAGAAAGATCACGAGAGCATTGGAAAATAATTGGGTGATTACCTTTCCGCAGGGTACCACCAAACCTTTTGCTCCCGCGAGAAAGGGAACCGCACTGATCATTAAACAGATCAAACCTGTTGTCATCCCGGTTGTGATCAGTGGTTTCTGGCGGGCCTTTAATAAAAAGGGTCTGAAGTTTAAAAAGAAAGGATCACTGCTTTCGATAACATTCAAAGAGCCATTAGTTATCGATTACGATGCACCGGCAGACATAATAATGGCACAGATCATGGATTCGATCGAGCAAAGCAAAAAATTCATGCTGATGGGAAAGCATCATTGGGAGACGCAAGACAAGTAACTATTTAAGATTTTAGATTGAGGGATTGAAGATTTTACCAGTGACATTGATTCATAAAATCTTATATCTTCAATCTTAAATATTCATTGTTTTAGTCTTTCACAAACAACGCCTTCAATTCGGTAGCATCATCCGGTTTTAATTTACCACCCAGGATCAATCGCAGTTGCCTTCTCCGTAAGGCTCCATCAAATAATTTTTTCTCTTCTTCGGTTTCTACTACCAGTTGTGGAACAGGACGTGGTTTTCGGTTGGGGTCAAGCGCTACGAATGTGTAGTAAGCTTCGTTGCTTTTGTATTTATATTGCTGGGTAAGATCTTCGCCCCATACTTTCAGGTGTACTTCCATAGAGGAATTAAAGGTCCGGGTCAGTTTGGCTTCTATATGCACGACATTCCCCAATTTGATAGGGTTCTCAAACGAAATATTATCGACCGAGGCAGTGACCACGGGTGCATTACAATGTTTCTGGGCTGCCATCGCTGCTGCGATATCCATCCAGTACATCAGTCTTCCCCCCATCAGGTTGCCAAATACATTGGTATCGTTGGGAAGGACCAGTTCGGTCATGATCGTCAGGCTATCGGCTGCTTTTTTTGAATCCATCACTGAAATTTGGTGCAAAGGTAAGGGAAGGAAGAAGTATGATGAATATAGGTTTGATTTTTACTACTAATTACCCAGGTAATACAAGAGTTAACACTGTGTGCTCCGTGCATATCTTCATCCTATCTTTGCCACGTTCATTTACAAATCCATATGGAATCATACCCCGTTATTTCTTTTGATAATACAAAGTTTGCCTTTGAATACAAATCGGGCAAGCAGCTCAAAAAAGCGAGATTTCTTTTTTCCATGATGGGAAAACCCTGGCTGGTAAAGATCGGAACCCGCCTGGCCCCCTGGTCGATCCGGGTAGGTTTGCCGGTAAAAGGAATGATCCGCAAAACCATCTTTGCACAATTCGTTGGCGGGGAAACATTGGAAGAGACGGCTATTGTAGCAAAAATGCTCGGTGAATACAATGTGCAGGTCATTCTTGATTATGGGGTAGAGGGAGGCGATGACGGCGAACAGGGGTTTGATCATGCCACCGAGGAATTCATACGGGTTATCAATTATGCCGCCACGCAACCCAATACACCATTCATGAGTATCAAGGTCACCGGTTTTGCCCGTTTTGCATTACTGGAAAAACTGGATGAGCTGATGCATGCGGCAGAAGGGACACTAATGAAGCGTTTTTTAAAAGCGGTCGATGAGCTGGATGCGGAGGAAAGAGAAGAATGGCATCGTGTCCGTCATCGCATGATGCGGATCTGCGAAACAGCTGCGGAAAAAAAGTTGGGAGTGCTGGTGGATGCAGAAGAAACATGGATCCAGGATCCCGTAGATGCACTGACCATCCTGATGATGGATACATTTAATAAGGAGCGGGTGGCTGTTTACAATACTATCCAGCATTATCGTCATGACAGGCTCCGATTCCTGAAAGATTCTTATGCCGCAGCCAATGAAAGGAATTTCTTACTCGGGGCCAAACTGGTAAGGGGAGCGTATATGGAAAAAGAGCGGAGAAGAGCCGCGGAAAAAGGATACCCATCGCCGATACAGCCCGATCAGGAAAGCAGCGACAGGGATTATAATGCAGGATTAGAATTCTGTGTAGAGCATCTCGACCGTATCGGTTTGATCGTGGCATCACACAATGAACACAGCAATCTCTTCGCTACACAATTGCTGCAAAAAAAGGGACTCTCACTGAATCACCCCCATATACACTGGAGCCAGTTGTACGGGATGAGCGATAATATCACATTCAACCTCGCCCATGCCGGATGTTCCGTCAGTAAATATCTTCCTTTCGGTCCCATTAAAGACGTGATCCCTTACCTGATGCGGCGGGCACAGGAGAATACCTCGGTAAAAGGACAGACCGGTAGAGAGTTAGGACTGATCAAAAAGGAATTGGCAAGAAGAAAAGGAGAATGATGGTTACTTGTAAAAATCCATCTCACCAGCCCATATCTGCACCGTCAATGCATTTTCTTTCGGTGGTATCGGGCAATTATAGCCTTTGCGGAAGGCGCAATAAGGATTGTATGAGCGGTTGAAGTCGATCACCAGTTTGTTGTCAGCCGTAATATCGGTTGTCGAGAAGTCGATATATTTCCCCCCGATATAACTGTCAAAGCCACTCGTACCATCTGTAAAAGGGATAAAGAAATCATTTTTATATTTCTCCGTCTCAAGCAGCATGGAAAGCTGGTAGCCATATAAGACATATTCCTTTCCATCCAGGTTGAACTTCAGTCTTGCATATTTGATGGCTTGCTTTTTCATCCCGCTGGAAGTGGCCATGGGAAAGAATTTTTCACCCGTTAATTTTTCTACGGTCGCCATCACCCGGTAGCCGGGTTCTACGGGGTAGAATTTTACATGGGCCGTATCGCTTTTAACCATTGTATACAGCTCTTTCTTATAATGAAGCTGGAAGGCAGTCATGCTGTCCAGGTAAGTCTGCTGGGCTGCCGAAACAATAGCCAGCAGGCAGCCTATGCCACATAATAGTATTCTTACCCGCTTCACTTCACCATTTTTATGGCTTCTACGATCTTTCCCAGTTCGTCCATCACTTCTTTTTTATTTGAAAGCATGGCCACATGTAGGATGAGACCCGCTTCAATTCCATCAGAAGGAATGAATTGTTCTTTCAGGTAAAAATGTTGCGCATCGTCTTTGAAATATAGCCAGTCTACCGGAGCCTGCAGGAACAGGCTTTTTAATTTTGTTGCTTTGTCTTCTGTATAGCCATATTCTTTGTGGAAATATGTGGGGTGATGGCCTGTATAAATAGTGAGACTGGTATAGGTGGTATCGGTAAGACTGTTCTTGAATTTATTTATCTTGAATACGCCGAAATCATATTTCTCGTCTACCGTCACATAATAATTTTTGGGTAACTTGAAGACAAACTTGCTGGTTGTTCCGAATATAGTATAGCTCTCTTCTTTTGCATTCAGGTTGATCCTTCGGTTTCCTTTCACCATTGTTTTGAAAACATTTTCCGTAAGGCGGACATATTCTTCTTTCAATGACCACGCATCGGGATTGATGTAGACATCTACCCGGCTAACGGTATTGTCCGGTGAACGAATGAGCAGGCTATTCACCAGTATGGCGGCACCCGTAGAATCGAAACGGGCGGGAGTAGAGAGGATCGCGAGTACCGAATCGTTGTCCGACAATATCCTCCGCTGGAAATCATATTCCGGTTCGGTTTCTTTCGATATCTCATCAAATAGTTTATTGCCTCCGAAGGCATAGAGCTCTTGTGCAAAGAAAACCAATCGGCGGGTGCCATCATCTATGATAATCCTGGTTTCGCGATTCACATTCGGGTCGGCAGCCATGATATCGGCCACCCGGGGGCTGTTGATGGCGCTTGCCGGGAAACTGAAAGATAATTTGTCATTCAGAATGCTAAGGGTTTTCTCCAGCTTTGTGGTATCTGCCAACCCGCCTGCCTGGCTATAAACGTTTGTCCGGGAGACCAGGAAAAGGGTCAATAAAAGTCCGGCCTGTTTTACACTGAATTTCATGCTTGTTTTTTAAAATACTTACGGTAAAGATACAATCAGGACAATATCCGTTGCATGAATGCTGCAATCCACAAAATCCCCACCCGGTTGGTAATTAACAGTGATAAAATCCTCAATTCCCGGTAATTTGCGTCCATGCAGCAATACCTTGGCCTTCTTCAGCATATTTTGGATACAGGGGTCCATAAAACAGACCGCACGGGCACAGGTACGCAGAGTTGTTTTGGTTATCAAATGCGCTTCGACCTGCAGAAAGGGTTCCCGCTCGTCACTACCAAGAAAGTGCACCTGAAGAGTATCATCTATGAATTATTGTGGTTCCTGAAAGGAGAGACCAATATCGCTTATCTCAAAGAGCATGGCGTAAAGATCTGGGATGAATGGGCGAATGAGAATGGCGAACTGGGACCAGTTTACGGTAAGCAATGGAGAAGTTGGGAGGGGAAAGACGGGAAAGTGGTGGATCAAATTTCTGATCTCATTCAACAAATAAAAAAGAATCCCGACAGTCGCCGGCTGATCGTAAGTGCCTGGAATGTGTCGGAGCTGCCGGAAATGGCGTTGATGCCCTGTCATAATATGTTCCAGTTCTATGTAGCAGCCCCCTCTGACTCC
>JANOHQ010000357.1:0-5918 GCA_031406595.1 Chitinophagaceae bacterium | reverse complement strand
ACAAACCCGCTGGCTGTTTTGATCGGGTGGGTGCATTACCTGGCTTTTGACCTGGTGGCAGGGATATGGATCAAAAAGAATTCGCTGAAACATGGTATCAGCCATTGGATAATTGTCCCCTGCCTGTTGCTTACTTTTATGTTCGGACCGATCGGTCTGTTAGTGTATTTGCTGGTACGTTTTGTAAAGACCAAAAAATATTTCGCAGCTAATTATAATTAATTGTTGTATGGTTTGATGGCTGAATGGTTAAAAATAACAATTAAACCATCAAACAATTTCACTATTCTCTGCGAACTCCGCGCTCTCTGCGTGAAATATTTAAAATCGATACTTATGTCTTTCATCACACAGCTAAAACAACGGAACCCTGCCCTTTTCTGGTTTGGTATTTTTAATATCATCGTGGGGATCGCTTGCTCAATCCTGATGCAATTGGACGATCACCGCCTCCTGAATGTGAACCGCTGGCTGAAGCCCATGAAGTTTTATTTTTCCGTTGGATTGATGATTCTGACCATGGGTTGGCTGTTATATTATCTTGATAACGTCAAAAAAATAAAACGTTTCACCTGGCTGCTGATCATTACGATGTTCTTTGAGAATGGTCTCATCCTTTTGCAATCCATTCGTGGTACTACTTCACATTTCAATAGCGACAGCAGTTTTGACGCGATGATCTTTAGCCTGATGGGTATCTTCATCCTTATTTTCACGGTCGTCTGTATCCGCATCTGTGTTGCTTTCTTCCGGCAAAAACAGTTTTCTATTTCCGATGCTTACCTGTGGGGGATCCGTCTTGGTCTCTTATTCTTCATCCTGTTTTCGCTGGAAGGCGGTATGATGCTGGGGCTGATGAAACATACCGTGGGTGCACCGGATGGCAGCCCGGGATTACCAATTGTTAACTGGAGCAGGGACCATGGCGACCTGCGGATCGCCCATTTTGCGGGTATCCATTCTTTGCAGGTATTACCTTTACTGGGTTTTTACGTTGCCAAAAACAAAAAGCAGGCAATCGTGTTATCCCTATTGTATCTGGCAATGGTTACTGCCCTGTTCGTACAGGCATTGACAGACCATCCATTGTTTTTCTAAATTCATTGTATGCAAAAGATCCTTTTTATCGGGGCCTCAGGAATGCTGGGCCAGCCTGTTGCCAAAGAACTGATCAATGGCGGGTTTGATGTTACTCTGCTGGCAAGAGATCCCGGTAAGATGGAAAAACTTTTCCCGGGAGTCAAAATAATACAGGGTGATCTTTTTGACCGGGCAAGTCTCAAAAAAGCTTTTACCGGTCAGCATATCGTTTACCTGAACTTATCGGCAACACAAAATTCTAAAGAAAAAAATCTTCAGCCCGAACGGGAAGGGATCACCAATGTAATTGCGATAGCAAGAGAAACGGGTATTCACAGGATCGCTTATTTATCATCGCTGGTTAAAAATTACCAGGGTATGAATGGTTTTCACTGGTGGCTTTTTGATATCAAGCAAAAAGCGGTGGAATCGATCCGTTCATCTGGTATATCTTATTCTATCTTTTATCCATCGTCTTTTATGGAAACGCTCGACAAGCTGATGCTGCGGGGAAAAAAACTGATGCTGGTGAAAGGTTCGGTCGCTAAAATCTGGTTCGTGGCTGCCAGCGATTATGGCAAACAGGTTGCAAATGCTTTGCGGATTGCGGGCAACAGTAACCATGAATATACGATACAGGGAGAAACAGGTTATGATTGGAACGAAGCGGCCCATGTATTCATTGATAATTATAAACCTGGGGCAAAGATCGCCGCCGCTCCCCTGGGATTACTGAAATTCCTGGGTCTGTTTAGTCAAAAAATTAATTACGGTGCCCGGATCTTTGAAGCCATGAATAACTACCCGGAGAAGTTTGAAAGTCAGAAAACATGGAAGGACCTGGGGGCCCCGAAGATCACACTTGAAGAATATGTGAAAAGTTTGTAGATGGGGCTGCTGTCGCAAATCTTTTTTGCACAGATGGACTCAAATAAACGGATACAGGTGTCATTGCGGGCGAGGAAGAGAGCTAAATGACTAACAGAGGGTTGATCCGAACGAAGCAAAAAAAACTGCCCCGCTATTCGCGGGACAGTGTAATCAAAGGGTGTATCTTTTTATCTTTTATTCTGAAAGAGCGTTGAGGTCTTGAATAGTCTCTTCTTCGCTGTTCCATCGGCGTTCTTGCCATAAGGACAGTAGTAGTCGAGCGCATCCTGGGCTTCTCCATAACTCAGCCAATAGTCGGTAACTGTACCGGTGAAAACGACCCCGGTGGAATAGTTGTACATGTCTCTTGTACCAGGGCTGCTGAAATTACCGTAGACAATACTTCCTTCATAAGGTTTGTAGCTGCCATAGGCTTTTACCACATTGAAGCCATTATAGGTCTCCACTATGAAATAGCTACAGTAGGTGTCGCTGTACACGACCTCACCCTGCTCTTTGGACAACCAGTAGTTTTCGCCGTTACCGTTGTCGATATGACTGTTCCTTACGCAACTCGCCAGGAAGAGTGTCACTGAAAGGATGATCGCTGATAAAGTAAATATTCTTTTCATGGTAGTAAGTTTTTTTGTTTACAATTTTGTTTGGTAGTACTAATGACAAGATTGTGCCAATCCATGCAAGCGTTGATTCAGGTTTTGTTAAAATCATTTGAAAGCAGGATATTCACCTTTAAAACAGGTACATGAAACTGCTATTTTCTATTCTCCTTGTGACAGGTTTTTTGCCGGCAATAGCACAGGAGCATTATATGATCGTGGGTACTTACGATTCCCCCAAAAGTGAAGGCGTGTATGTATTTCGCTTTAACAGCGCCGATGGTACAGCCACTGCTGTCAGTCATATCAAGACCCCCAATCCTTCCTTTGTGGCGGTATCGCCCGACGAACGATTTGTGTATGCAGTGCACGAAGTGGCACCGCAGAATGGCAAGGGCGGAGAGATCATGGCTTTCACATTTAATAAACAAAACGGAACGTTAACGGTACTCAACAAACAGGCTTCCGGTGGTGACCATCCCTGTCATGTGGAAGTCGATAAAACGGGCAAATGGGTTTTTGCTTCCAACTACAGCAGCGGGAGTTTGTCGGTGCTTCCTGTTAACCCGGATGGAAGTCTTGGCGTGGCAACGGTCATCCAGCACAGTGGTTCGGGCAAACACCCGCAGCGGCAGAAAGGTCCGCATGTGCACGGCGCCATTATTTCGGCGGATAACAGCCAGCTTTTTGTAACCGATCTTGGTATCGATAAAGTAATGATCTATTCTTTTGATGCCACAACAGGAAAGTTAAGCCCTGCCGCACAAGCTTTTTCACAGTCAGTAGCAGGTTCAGGCCCCCGGATGTTTAATTTTCATCCGGCCAACAAATTCGCTTACGTGATCGAGGAGTTGAGCGGTACGGTTTCCGCTTACCGGTATAAAAAAGGGAAGTTGGAAACTATGCAACGTATCAGCTCGATGGTTGCCGGCGATACCAGCTATGCCGGCAGTGCATTTGTGGAAGCATCACCTGACGGGAAGTTTTTGTATGCTTCTAACCGTGCAAAGGCAAATACTATTGCGATCTACAGTATCACCCGCAAAAAAGGAAGATTGACCCTGGTCGGGCACCAAACTACGCTGATCAATACCCCCCGCAATTTCAGTATCGATCCTTCGGGTAAATTCCTGCTTTGTGAAAACCAGGGCAGTGATGAGATCGTTATCTTTAAACGTGATGAGAAAACAGGTCTGTTGACGGATTCGGGGAAGAGGATCAGTGTAGGAAAACCGGTTTGTATCAAATGGATATCTGTAAGAGAATAGCCGGGAAGGCGGGAAGACGGAAAGCGTTCTTCCTGACTTCCTTTCTTACCGACTTCCCGACTTCCCGGCAGAAAATTTGTAATTACTTAAACAGCTAGTATGGAAATAAAAGCGATCTATCCCGGTGAGGGTAAAAAACCAAAGGGGCATTATGCGCCGGGTATTGTACATAATGGAGTCGTATACGTGAGCGGTCAATTGGCTATTGATCCCGATGGGACGGTACAAACCGGAACGATCGAAGAAGAGACCAAGCTTTGCATGAAGAATATCGAAAGGATACTGGAAGCCAGCGGAAGCAGCCTCGCACAGATCCTGAAAGTAAATGTGTTTATCGCCGATATCGGCAACTGGCCAAAATTCAATGAAACATTTGCGGCTATCATGGGTGAGCATCGACCGGCAAGAATAGTAGTTCCCTGCAACCAGCTGAATTATGGATGCGGGATAGAGATCGATTGTATAGCAGCAGTAGTTAGATAAAAGATAATAGTGAATAGATAAAAGTTGAACAGCCGAACGCTGATTGTTATGATTTATCAGGATCATCTGCGAAGATCATAATCTGCGGGCTGGTATAGATAAACAGATAATGCTCCGTAGGAGCAAAAGGTCGGTAGAACCCGGAGAAAATAGCAGCATACCGCGCCGTAGGTGCGGAACTAAAAAGATAATAGCAAATCTAAAAGTTGAACAGCCGGCCGCTGATACTTATGATCGTTAAGATTTATTAAGATCATCAGCCCATATCATAATCATCATAATGATCTGTGGCCTGGTTTATTTAATTTAAAATCTAAGTGACCAAAATGGATATCACCAAACAACATATCGAGGATGCGCACGAACGCATCAAACCATTTATTCATAAAACACCCGTGCTCACCTGTTCTACGATCGATGAAATGACGGGTGCTACTATTCATTTTAAATGCGAGAATTTTCAAAAGATCGGCGCTTTCAAGATACGCGGAGCCATGAATGCCGTAACCACGCTTTCAAAAGAAAAATTGAGTAAGGGTATCGCCACCCATTCTTCCGGCAACCATGCCCAGGCCATTGCCTATGCTGCCCGGCAGGCAGGAGCAAAAGCTTATATCGTAATGCCCGATACATCTCCCAAAGTAAAAGTGGATGCGGTAAAAGGTTATGGCGCGGAGATAACTTTTTGCGAACCGACACAGCAGGCAAGAGAATCTACATTGAAAGAAATTGTTGACAGGACCGGTGCTGAGTTCATTCATCCTTATAATGATCAGCGGGTAATGACAGGACAGGCCACTTGCGCCAAAGAATTCATCGAAGAAGTGGCTGGTCTTGATCATATCATCGCGCCGGTGGGTGGCGGTGGATTGCTCAGTGGGACATTATTAGCTGCTCATTATTTCTCGCCATCTACCACCGTATATGCCGGTGAACCCGAAGGTGCGGCCGACGCAGTGCTTTCTATCCGGAGCAAAAAAATAGTTACAGCGTCTTACGTAAAAACCATCGCCGACGGATTGATGACTACGCTGGGTGATCAGACCTTCCCCGTGATCAACGAATATGTAAAAGACGTTCTCACTGTGAGTGATGAAGAGATCATTGCTGCATTGAAACTGGTCTATGAACGAATGAAGATCGTGGTAGAGCCGAGTGGTGTAGTAACGCTGGCTGCCCTCCTGAAAAACCCTGATCTGTTCCGTGGTAAAAAAGTGGGGATTATTTTTAGTGGAGGGAATGTGGATTTGGGGAAGTTGGGGGAATGGTTTACCACGCAGCTGTTCTCCCTGGATATATTAAGACCATCCTAACATATTTGCTACGTACTTTGCAGGAAGAAAATGGCCCTGAAAAACAGATCTGCAAAATCAAATAATATGAAGACAATTATCCTGTTCCTCTCGGTTCTCATAGCGGCCAGCGCACCTGCCCAATCCCTGAAAGATGCACTCTATAGCGGTAAATTAAAAACGGATTCCGGCACTGTCCTCCGCAAAGGTGAAGACCTGAGCAGCAAGATCGATACGGCCCGAAAAAAAGAACCCGTTCCTGAAAAGACAAAGCCTGTAACTACAGCAAAAGATACAGCAGCAAGAAC
>JANOHQ010000344.1:0-8618 GCA_031406595.1 Chitinophagaceae bacterium | reverse complement strand
CTGTCCGAATTTTAGGGACACTTACATTATTGGCCCCGTTTATTCTCAATTTGCACAAAACCCTTTTGTGTTCTCCAGGTTCCGTTCTCCTGCTGAACACTATGGTAACGATCATAATACAAAAAAAGAGCAGATAGCAGAAACTACCTTCGTTGCTAACGCTACTTCTGCAGGTTCCTAAAAAAACAAAATCCTGCTAATCATCAGTTAGCAGGATCTTGCATCCTTTTGCATTTTTCCTTGGAGGTCCCGACCAGATTCGAACTGGAACTTGGGAATCTAGAAAATAAATTTATACCAACTGATTGATTTCAAATAGTCTAAGGTGCAAATTCCGTAGCCTAGAAAAGCTTGCTTTCATAAATGAATTCATAGGCCGGGCGCGACCAGTTGGAAGCAGGGATTAACCCCTGCTTTTTTATTATTAATGGGAAAATTGCTTGCAATATAAATCTGCCTCTACTTTAGGTCTGTTTGAAAGAGGCTTTTTAAAATTACGGAATTCTACATTGGTTTCAGTTTCTTAGTCGTAATCTAACTCTGTACATTATTATGAACAATCATTGCCAAATTTTACAACCTAAGAAATGACTTTGTTTCTATTTAAAAGGGTAGGAAAAAGAAAATAAACCAAGGAGAAATAATTACTACTTGATTCCCCATCCTCCGCAATCTACCCCGGTTGTCATTTCAGGTGCATCAATCTAACAGTAATAACTTGATGCTTCTTGCGCCATGTGCACCAATTACCAATGATTGTTCAATATCGGCTGTTTTAGAAGGTCCTGCAATAAATACCCCAAACCCTTCCTCAAACGCATTGATCTGCTGGTAAGCATGATGCATTGTTGCAACCAGTTTTTGCTTTTCCAGTACCACTACCAGGTGCTGACAAATAAAAGGCAGTAACCTGTTGATCATTTGTAATTCTTGTATCCAAACGGCCCCATTTTCGGCAACACCAATGCTGGCTTTGATATATACTTTGTACAACCCCTCTAAATCTATCGCTGTCTGCTTAATGATAGATTTATTTTCATCGGGTGACCCGGTTACAGCATTTATAATATAATAGCCTTGCTCCCTTTCACTATCAATTGCTACTTGTAAATTCTGTAAATTTTTTAACGGCTCCACCACGCCACCAATAGTCTGAACTACTGCAATGAATTTTTCAATTGTATCATTATAATTTGCTACTTGCAGCATATCTATTGCCGGCAATTCTGTTAAACCAGGTTTTGCTGCGGTTATAGCTGTAATTATTTTCTCTCTTGCACTCATTTTGCTTTATTCCTCTTATACCAGTCATTGAAACTATGTTTTGGCGCCTCCGGTATTTCCCGTTGCCGATGCCATGGGTTTAATTTTTTACTGCGGAATAAAAATGGGGCTGCCCGCATCAGTCGTCTCACAATTCGTCCACTGAATCGATATAAAGCAGGTCGTGCCAAAACAAATGCCATTCCTTTCATACCTAACTTTGTCCCGGTTGCCGTGTAGCCTTCAGAAGAGATTACCTGTCGCCATTTCCATAATTGTTGGTGAATATCAATTTTAACCGGGCATACATTCGTACAGGAGCCGCACAACGTAGAAGCAAAAGGCAAATCTGCATTTGCTTTCATATCGATATTAGGGTTCAATATGGAGCCAAGCGGACCTGCTACCGCTGTATGGTAACTATGCCCCCCGCTTCTACGGTAAACAGGACAGGTATTAAAACAAGCGGCACAACGGATACATTTCAATGCGTTTCGAAAATCAGGCCTGCCTAATTGTTTACTGCGTCCATTATCAACAATTACGATATGCATTTGCTGACCAGCCCGTGGCCTGCAAAAATGACTTGAATAAGTAGTAATGGGCTGACCCGTTGCACTTCTGGCCAAGATCCGAAGAAATATACCGAGGTGTTCGGTCTTTGGAATTATCTTTTCAATTCCCATACACGCAATGTGAATGGCTGCCGCATGCGTACCCATGTCAGCATTGCCTTCGTTGGTACAAACCACGAACCCACCGGTTTCAGCAACCGCAAAATTAACTCCGGTGATAGACAGTTCTGACTCAATAAACTTATTCCTTAGATGCTGCCTTGCCGTTTCGGTTAAATATTGTGGATCGTTATTACCCTTCTCTGTCCCCAAATGCAAATGAAAGGTTTCACTCACTTCCTCTTTCCGTAAATGTATTGCAGGCAGCACAATGTGACTGGGTGGTTCTTTCCTGAACTGAACAATTCTTTCTCCCAAGTCTGTATCCACCACTTCGATATCTTTTGCAAGAAGGTATTCGTTCAGGTGGCATTCCTCTGTAAGCATAGATTTACTTTTTACTATTTTTCGAATGCCATTGGCTGATATTATACGTAAAATAATTTCGTTGTGTTCCTTTCCATCCGCTGCCCAATGAACGATAATTCCATTGGCAATAGCGTTTCGTTCAAATTCAACCAAATAACTGTCAAGCCCTGACAGCGTATGCGCCTTTATCTGCGAAGCCCATTCCCTCAAAAGTTCCCATTCGGCTACTCCTTGTGCCGCTTTATCTCTTTTTGCCCTTACCATCCACAAAGTAGCATCATGCCAGTCTGTGCCAGGTTCATCTTTTATAAATTGAGCTGCTGCTTTTGCATGTGGCATTGTTTTCATGCAATCCTGCTGTTTAATATTTGAGCAATATGAATGGTCTTAACCGGGCTTCCCTGCCTTTTTAAGATCCCTTCGAGATGCATGAGACAACTGGTATCGGCTGCGGTTATAAATTCTACCTGGTGAATGACGTGTTCCTCAATCCTGTCTTTTCCCATTTTTACAGATACCGCTTCTTCGAACACACAAAAAGTACCACCAAAACCGCAACATTCATCCCATCGTGCAGGTTTTACCAGTTCTAAACCTTTTACCATACTTAATAATTTTTCTGGTTTTGAAAAAGAAGGTTCGTGTAATTCGCTCATCGATGATAAATGCAACCCTCTTTGGCCATGACAACTTACATGCAAACCAACTTTATAGGGAAAACCCGATTCAAGCTTTTCAATTTTTAAAACGTCAACCAAAAATTCAGTGAGTTCGTAAATATGTCCCCGGATATAGATTGCCATCTCCTCATCCTTATCATGCAAATGTTCTTTTATATGCAAAACACAACTGCCTGATGGCGCTACGATATAATCGACCGCGGAAAAATTTCGTATAAAGTTTTTATCACACCCTTTCGAATAGGCTGAAAAACCGCTATTTGCCATGGGCTGACCGCAACAGGTTTGATCAAGCGGGTAGATCACTTCACAGCCGGTTTTTTCCAGTATTTCCATTGTTGCAATAGCTGCATCGGGATAAAACTGGTCAATATAGCATGGTATAAATAACCCTACTTTCATTCTTTGGGTTTTTCATACACTTCGGCTTCAATAATACTCAATGTCCCTTTTGCATTTTTATCATCCCTTGCCACACCATCGTCTAATTTCTTTCCAGATACTTCCAGCATTGTATTGCCTGCAGCATCCTTCGAAATTGTAACCAATTCTATTTTCACTTTCTTTCCTCTTTGTGGTTTACACACAACAGTAAAATACCCGAGTGTGCGTTGTGTAGTATCGGCAAACACTTCGTTACCATCGACCGTGATACGCAACGGGTATGAACGGGAACGGAAATTATTCACCTTCAGCACTATTTCGCTGACCAATGCCTCTCTTTCCAATTCGTACTCAATCCAGGCAGTAGATATTTTGCCATCGTTATGCCAATCGCTTAGCTCATTATCATCAAAACTTGCAAAGGCACTGTCTGTATTGGTGCCGGCCACTGCTTTTATTACGGCAACCGGAACTCTGGAGATGTGGAAAGATGGCCCCGGAGGTGTTGGCCCCCGTTTTAAATAGGAAGGAAGCCCGGCTGAAGGCAACGACTTCGACAGTCCATATTCCCGGGCAAATAGTATTGTTTCCATCTTCAACACTGCACTCTTCAAACCATCTGCATCTGCTTTGATAATAATTTTTCCGGGAGTTGTTGTTGACCTGATCAATACCCGGTTTACCCCGTTTTCTACCGGCAGCCTTTTAGCAAGAATATAATTATCCGGTCCCTGGGCAATCCCTCCTCTCCATTCCGCAGCACCGTCAAGCGAAAAGTTGACAGTATTCAGGGCCGTGGGACACCGGTTTCCTTTTGCATCAATCACTTCAACTTCCACGAGGGAAATATCCTGGCCATTGGCCCAGAATGCTGTTGGCCTATCAATCGTTCTTAAACGGAGCGCAACGGGTTCTCCGGCTGTGTTGATCCGGGTCGTACACAATTGTTTTCCTTTCGCATCATATCCTGTTGCAACAATATTCCCCTGCTTCCATTCTACATTTTTAAATATAAAAAGGAAGCCATTGCTTTTTTCTCCAAAGCCAAGTGAATTCTCATTTACTTTTAACCCTACTTTATCGGCAGAAGAGACAACATAAATATCCTTTTTCACCCCGGTTTCATAGTTCCAATGACCCACAATATGAATACCCGGCTCCTCCGGAACGACCCATCCATCCCACATGACCTGGTTGGCATAAAAATTCTCTTTTTTTAATCTTACTGCGTCCACTTCTCCACTACGGCGGTAATTTTCTGCTCCCCGGTGATGTGTATTTGTTTCAGACCAAACAATGTTAACTCCGCCTGCACTCACCCGCTTGCCTGTACCAGGTCTTTCCCGCCAAAACTCGAACCAGCGTTTTACATTTTCCACTGCATGAGATTCCATATTCCGGTTGTAAGGCGCAGCGTTCTGTCCGTTGTGCAGCGGCCCGTCACCATCTTTATGATAAGGTGGCGTATAATCATCCCAGTACTTCCGCAGACCTTCGTCTCTTGAATATTCCATGGCCCACATAGGAATGTGTGCGCTTTTGTTGGTGTACAACATTTCTCCGCCATACTCTGCCACCTTGCTGTCCAGCATTTCACGGCTTCCTATGGCCCGCCCACCCACCGGATCGTACTGATCGCGGATCAATTTCATCTCCTGCATATGCGCATCGCTGATAGATTCATTGCCGCATTCGTAAAAAACTATACTTGGGTTATTGCGGTTGTAAATGATGGCATCCCGCATTACATTCTTCCGCTGCTGCCATTGTACTCCTTCAACATCTTTTTCCGCATCACCTGCCTGCATCGACTGCAGCAAACCAACCCGGTCGCAACTTTCAATATCCTGTTTCCACGGGGTGACATGCATCCAGCGAACAAGATTAGCATTGCCTTCCACCATCAGCCCATTGCTGTAATCACTCATCCATGCGGGAACTGACAAACCAATAGCCGGCCATTCGTTCGAAGTTCGCTGTGCATATCCATGTACCATTATCACCCTGTCGTTCAGGTAGATCATCCCCTCTTTAAATGCTGTTTTACGGAAGCCAGTCTTTGTAATAACCCTGTCAACAGGTTTTCCATTCACTTTTAAAATGGTTTCCACATTATACAAATAGCCATAACCCCAGCTCCAGAAATTTAAATTGGATAGCACGTCTGATGCTGTTACGGTTGCTTTCATATTTGGTAACAGTACTTTTTTTTCTCCTGTAAATGTTTTTACGGGCTTGTTATACAGGTCTGTAATAACCACCTCATAAACGAGTTCCTGAGTCTTTGCAGTTTCATTCTTTATTTCAGACACGGCATGTATGACAGCGGATCTTTTTTTAATATCGATGCTGCTGTTCTCAGCATACACGTACACCCCGGTGGTGCCAAGATTTGAAAACAATGGAAGCGTTTGATATATTCTGCCCATCACATGAAGAAATACATTCTTGACAATTCCCCCATAATTAGCATTGAAGTTCTTATTCTCCCATTGAAATTTTTCATTGGTTGCTCTTTCTTTATACTCCCAGTCATTGTCTGTTCGTACGGCAATTACATTTTCCGTATCACCAAAACTCACCAGGTCAGTGATATCAAACCCAAAAGCCATAACGCCATTTTCATGAATACCGACGTGCGTCCCGTTTACATAAAAATCACCTGCCTGGCGAATACCTTCGAATTCAAGAAAAACTTTCTGATTCTTGTCTGTTGCAGGAAGTTTAAAATGCTTGCGATACCAGGCAATGCCCGTAGATAGATTTACGATGTCTTTTTTAAATGCATCATCTTCATTCCAGGCATAAGGCAGTGTAACCTTCTTCCAGGTATCATCATTGTAGTCAACCCTTCTGGCTGTACTATCATCTCCTGTCAAAACCCTCCAATCCGTATTGAAATTATATTTTACCCGCTCTTGCGAAAACAATGAATTTGAAATCAATAAGAACAGTATGAATACATAATTTACAGGTATTTTATTTTTAAAAATCATTTTTTCAATTTATAAACTTCGCTTCCTGCCAGCAAAAAACAACCAAGACCGAAATCTTCAAAATCAGGTTCCCGGTCAAACGATACTGGCTGTGATTCTTTTGGCTCTTTGCCTGTACCCTGTACATAACCAAGAAATCCATTTTTATGAACGCAATCTTTGGCGATAGCATTCCAGCCTTTTGTTATGATGGGCAGATATTTTTTCTTATCCAGGATATTATTATTTACTCCCCATGCCATACCATAAATAAATAAGGATGTTCCCGTCAGTTCTTTACCACCAAAGTTGGAGGGATCGTGGAGGCTTACGTTCCAAAAACCATCTTCCCGTTGCACTTTTGACAGTGCAGTCATCATACTTTTAAAGTCTCCAAGATATTCGCTTCGGTGTATTTCGTTTTCCGGAAGCAGGCGAAGTACTCTTACCAACGCAGCAACTACCCAGCCATTTCCGCGGCTCCAGTAGCAATCTTTACCATTCGGTTCTTTATACGGCGGATCAAAATCTTTATCTCGCCACCACAATCCTTCTGCCGAATTGAATAATCCATTGTCTCCATGTTTATATTTTGTAAAGGCATACATTTCATACATCCGGTTAAAATAAGTTGGCTCTTTAAAGATGACGCCAAGTTGTGTAAATACCGGCATGGCCATCTGGATGGCATCGATCCAGTTCCAGTCATCAATTTTACTGGTCAGCATCATACTATCTATGGATGCTTTGATATCTTTTATTCTTTCCTCTTTCCTGTCAATAAGATACAAATCAATATAGGTTTGCCCGCAGGCCTGGTTGTCACCATTTCGGGTCGTTACTCCATTGCGAAGACTCCACTTGTGTTTCTCCGCCCAATCAACTGCATAATCATAATAGTCTTTCTTTTTATCAATGCTGTACAATGCCATTAAACCTTCATAATACACTGCTCTTGTCCAGATATGACTCGGCCAGGTTCTGTTTCTGGAAGGCACAAAAATATCTTTACCGGTATCAGGCCACTTGTTCATGAAGAATTGATTGGCAAGCCGTATCGTTTTGAGCACTTTCTTTTTTGCTGGTAACTGCTGGCTATATACCGGGGAAACATTAAAACAACAGGAGATTAATAAAATAGCAATGCCTGTAATTGGTAATCTTTTCATATAGCAATCGTTGAAAGTCACTGCATGTTAGTATTAAAATCACTGAAAATTGTCCTGTAGTATCCTGTACGTCAGGGCATTTTTTTTAGCCCTTCCCACCGTACTTTCCACTTACCATTTTTTGGTATACCTGGGTTAACTGTTTTGCAACCATCATACCCCGCACACATGATAGCAATGGCAGTAAGTAAACCGCCGTTACCGGGTAAGTAGATCGTTAACCGCTCATCCTGGTAATTATGCCCATTGTTTAAATAGGTGTTGGTTTGGACAGGCATCAATAAAGCCTCAATGGCTTTGTCCGGCATCCCCATCCTTGTTGCCGTCATCGCCACCATTGGAAAATCCCAACCCCAGGTATTCTTCCAGCTCCAGTTATCCCAGATCCAATTGAACGTATTGCGCATAATGGCCTTATCGAGCATACCTGTTTCCGGCAACATCCCCCAGGCGCCCAGAACGGAGGGATGATCTGTTCTAAATTCCGGGTTGGTGTATGAATCAGCAGCACTCTCCGTAAATAAATATTTATCCCGCTGTACTGGTAACGGGGAGAGTTTATTCAATATATGATCCCATTTTTTATTACGTGGTAAACCCAGGCGTTCATTCCATTCCTGTGCAATACCCAATGCCCAATGCCAGTACACTAATTCATAAGTTGGGTTAAATGTTTCTTCCGCTTTAAATCGCTCCTGGGCCGGTATTACTCCTTTACCTAAAATGTATTTTTTTTTGGAAGAGTCATAGTAAGCAAAAGATGCCATAAAATCCGCGGTAGCAAATACCAGGTCTTTATATTTTTCCAATGTTTGCTTATTGTGATAATTCCGGTAACAAAGTTCCGCGAATGATATAACATGTGGCTGTTGCCAGATCAGTAATGCTCCAACAGAGGAAGGTGTTTCCCGGCCTTCATTGTCGGTCATTTTTTGCCAACGTACACCTTCATATCCCTGTCGCTTTGCAATGGCCCTGGCGGAATCGATAACTCTTTTATACCAGTCAAGGCTTTTTTCAAGCCATTCAATTCTTCCCCACAGAGCGTAGTGATAAGCATGCCACCAGTGCATTTCCAGGTGTGGCTTTCCGTACCAGCTATTG
>JANOHQ010000040.1:0-11801 GCA_031406595.1 Chitinophagaceae bacterium | reverse complement strand
GAAGTAAATGTTGAGTACACGGTTGGTTCTGCCAACGCTTCAATAGCTCTTGATAAGATGAACGTTCTGTATATAGGTGTTCCTAACCCTGTTACTATTGCTGCCAGCGGTGGTGGAGATGACAAGGTCCAGGCTTCTATCAACAACGGATCACTGACCCGCGTAAGCCCGGGAAAATATATTGCTAATGTAAGCGCTATCAATGATAATACCCTTATTACCGTTTCCGTGGATGGTAAAGTGGCCGGTACATCTCAATTCAGGGTACGTACTATCCCCGAAGCGCAGGCTTATGTGGGCGGTAAGGCCAGCGGTGAGAACATAGCAGCCAGTGCCTTTAAGGCGCAGGCTGGTGTAGGTGCCGGTATCAAGAACTTCCCTTTTGAACTGGAATACGATGTCGTAAGTTTCACATTTACCTGTGACACAGACGATGATATCGTTTCTATACCTAACCAGGGGGCAGCGTTCTCCGGGGCAGTAAAAAACGCAATGAACGCACATCTGAAAACTGACAGAGTGGTAACAATTGATGATATAAGGGTAAAAGGGCCCGACGGACGTACTACAAAGGCCCCTTCGCTCGTTTACTATATTAAATAAGGTAGAATATGAAAAGCAATATCTTAAAATTTGGATTATGCCTGGCCATTGGCGGGTTTGTAATGACGGAGGCGAGTGCGCAACGTACCCCCCGTAAAAGGACCACCAATAATAATACGCAATCCAATAACGCGGCTGATACGATCCCCAAACAGGGAAATAACAATAATAATCAGCCACCGGTTGACTATAATGTATTGGCCAATCTGCCAATCACTTATGATACAACGAGTTCGGATGCTACCGGTAAACCGTCTTTAAGGAATGACAACGCATTTGATAAAAGCAACCTGACTCAACGTAACCCACTGCCTTACGAGCATCTCCGCTGGGATGATGCACTTTATGCTGAAAAAGTATGGAGAGAGCTGGATCTGAGGGAGAAAATGAACAAGACATTCAGCTATGAGGCGGTTGACGATAACGGAAGCCAGATGTTCGTGAGTATGATCATGAAAGTGGTGCAAAATGGCAGCATAACAGCTTTCAGCGATGACAGGTTTACCACGCCGCTTCAACTGCTTGATGTACAACAGTTAACAGCCGGCAGGATCGACACCCAATATATTTATGATATCAAGCAGATTGACAAGATTGTGGGTTTGAATGTATCTAGATCAAGCTTTGACCCTAAACAGGTCACCAAGCTCCGTATAAAAGAAGAATGGGTTTTTGACAGGGAATCGAGCAGGATGTTTGTACGTATCCTGGGTATTGGCTTGCTCAAAGACGAGTATTTCCCCGGTACTACCAAGATAAGAGGTACTTCCTCACTGTTCTGGGTCTATTACCCTGATCTGAGGCCATCCCTGGCAAAAGCAGAGGTATACAACCCAAAGAACATGGGACAAAGCCGGATGACTTGGGAAGAGCTTTTTGAAAGCCGTATGTTCAGCAGCTATATCGTAAAATCGACCCTGGATAACCCCGCCAACAAGATGATCAGGACCTATATCAATGACCCGATCCTCCGTTTGCTGGAAGGCGATAATATCAAAGAAAAGATCTTCAATTTCGAGCAGGATCTCTGGTCTTACTAATTCGAAAGAACTTATATATGATAGACGAAAAGCCCCTTTAAACAGGGGCTTTTTTAATTATCGGGGTAACCCGATAAAGAAGGAAAAACTTTCAAAAATCGTAAAAGTCCTATAGGAAAATCAGAATTAAGTCGTATTTTTGTTTTGGTTTTTCATAGGATATTGGATTTTAAAAACGGGGCTGAATTTCTATTCTGGCCCCATTTTTTTTGCCCTTGCTTCACCCTCCTTCGTCGGGCTCGCAATGACGGAGATTTTTGTTCCTCTGTCTTCACATGACAAGGAAATTCCGGGAACTATTCCAAAATCTAAGCTTTCTCGCTGAAATATTTCACGATCAACTTTGCTTTAGACATCCCGGTCACTTTCCCGATCTCGATCTCACCCTTGCCTTCCCGGATGATCTCCCGTATCTTATTGACCGATCTGAACTCTCTCAGTAAAACATCCGCGGTCGCTTTCCCGATCCCGGGAATATCCTCCAGTTCATTCTTAAACGTTCCCTGGCTTCTTTTTTTGCGGTGAAACGTTATACCAAACCGGTGCACTTCATCCCGGATACGACGGATGAATTTCAAGCTATCGCTGTTGTACGGTAGTTTCAGGGATTGCTGATCGCCGGCAAAGAAGACCTCCTCCTCGTTCTTGGCCAAACCGATCAATGTTGTCTGCCCTTCGATACCGGCTTCCTTTACAGCTTCCATAGCAGCGCTTAACTGGCCCTTGCCACCATCGATGATCACCAGGTCGGGAAGAGGTTGGTCCTCTTCATTCAACCTTTTATAACGCCGGTAAACGGCTTCTTTCATCGTCGCAAAATCGTTGATGCCTTCTACCGTTTTTACATTGAAGTGCCGGTAATCTTTTTTACTGGGTTCCCCATTCCTAAAGCAAACCATGGCCGAGACCGGGAAGCTTCCCTGGAAATTGGAATTATCAAAACATTCGATATGTACCGGCAATTCCTGTAGCTGCAGGTCTGCCTGCAACTGTTCCAGCAATTTTAGTGTCGGGAGCTTTTTTATATTTAACTGGAGACGGTCCTTATTCCTGATCTCTTCAATAAAATGCTCTACATTTTTCGCTGACAGATCCAGTAGTTTTTTCCGGTCGCCTGCTTTGGGAACTGTAACAGTGATCGCATCCTGCGGGTAATCGATCGCGAAAGGGACTACGATCTCCGTGGCATCACTGTTGAATGTCGTCCTTAACTGTGCCACCGAAAAACTCAGTATCTCTTCCAGGCTTTCATCCAGGTGTGTTTCGGCCCTGTTGGTATGGGTTTGTATGATGGCTCCGTTGCGGACCATCAGGTAATTGACAAAAGCCAGTTCTTTTTCTTTTTGGATGGAGAATACATCCATATTACCTGCCCTTGTATTGGCCACTACCGAACGGGACTGGTAGTTCTCCAGGTACCCGATCTTCTTTTTTACCAACTCTGCTTTTTCGAATGCCATCAAACCGACATGCTGCTTCATCTCTTCTTTAAAATGCCGGATCACCGGCCCCAGGTTTCCGCGGAGGAGATTCTTCAACTGGTCAAGCTCTTCTTTATAATCTTCAGCGGTCTGGAGTCCTTCACAGGGACCTTTGCAATTGCCCAAATGGTATTCCAGGCAAACTTTGAACTTGTCCCTTTTAATATTACTGTCAGACAGGTTCAGGGAGCAGTTCCGCAGCTGTATTGTTTGTTTGATGAATTCCATCAGCTCCCTTACCTTTTTAACCGAAGTATAGGGACCCAGGTATTCTGACCCGTCAGCGATCTTCCTTCTTGTCAGGAATACCCGCGGGAAGGGTTCGTTCTTGATAACAATGAAGGGGTAGCTCTTGTCGTCTTTCAGGTTGATATTGTATTTCGGCTGGTATTGCTTGATCAGGGTGTTCTCCAGCAGGAAAGCATCCTGTTCGGAATTAACGATCGTAAACTCTATCCGGGCGATCCGCTGCACCAACTCATGCGTTTTGTAGTTGGTGTAGGTCCGGGTGAAATAAGAACCGACCCTTTTGCGGAGATGCTTGGCCTTGCCTACATACAACAGATCATTACCCTGATCAAAGTATTTATAGATACCCGGTTGTTTGGGGATCGTACCGGCAATATGTTGAAATTCTTCAGGACTCATTTATACACGTCTTCATTCCATGTTACCCTGGTGGTGGTGGTTATTTCGGGCTTACCAACTTTCTGGCGGGTGGTCGTCACCTGGAAACTCCTGTTCATCTGCCAGAGCATTTTCTGATGTAGAAAACTATCCCGGTTACTTATTTCCCGGGTGATGATAATATTATTGACCCTCGATTCTTCACCGGGAACAGGAGTAGCCAATAATTGCTGGCTTTTAAATTCTTCTTTTTTGGGATCAAGGGGTGCGTATGAAATGATCACCTGGTTGATCAGCGTATCGTAGATGATCGGTTCTTCTTTAAAGCGGGCCGCTACTTCCGGGTCCGAGAGGTCGGGGAGCGCCAGGAAATCGCGGGCTACTTCTTCAAACTGTTCCCGGGGAATATAGGTGGTATCGGTATGGATGCTGTCGGTGTAAACGATCTTCACGATCGAATACAGGGAGCTGTCTACATGGGCCACCTGGCTCCTGATCAACGACACAAATGAAATGAAATGTTTGTCTTCTTTTTTTTCTTTTGATTTACAGGAAAATAATACCAGCGGGACCAGTACCCCTACTAAATAATTCTTCATGGCGTAAAAATAATACAAAACAGGCGGCGGGGTTTCCGAAAAATAAGATCCCGTCTGCCAGCCGGCGAACGGGATCGTTTAACAAAAGCAGTTAGTCCTCGTTTATTTAGTGAGCATAACGCCCAGCTTCAAACCAAAATCAAATAAATGCTCCTTGACGGGATACCTGTCCACGAAACTTGACATCGCCTGGTAGCGTACCTGCGGTCCAACCCTCCAGCTGAGGTTGCCGGTTGTATACCCCGCGAACATTTCGAACCCGGTATTTACGTTCCATTTCCGTGTAAGCGATGGAATTTCCGCATAATTTTTATAATCTTTAGAGATCAGGTAGGAGCGGTTGCTCAGGACATAAGTAGGTTGAAGAGTTCCGCTAATACCTAAATAGCCTTTCCTGGTGCCCATCAGCTTCACTTCAATACCGATAGGTGCGGAAGCAGAGAAATAAAGATTGTGCAGCCAGTTAGCTTTAGCGCTGGTACCGGTATTGCGGTAACTGCTCCGGGTAGAAACGGTCCTGGTGCCGCCTGCCGCTGTGCTCAGATTGATTATAGCCTGTTCTTCGGGGCCATCATACGCTTTTATATCATATTTACTGATATTGAACTGGAGCCCCCCGATCAATTTTATTTTTTTCGATAAAGGGTAGCCGGCTGAAAAACCCATTTGCAAACCAAGGTCGGGTTTATGGGTAACCACATTATTGATATCAGCCGCGATATAAGAGGTCGAAGTGCCGTTGTTCAGATCGCGGGTATATTCGATATAGGGTTTATTTTCTTTCAGCTCACGATAACTGATCGTAGGTGTAATATATACCTGTAAAGAGACCCTTTTTCTTTTGGAAATACGTGTATACGAATTGATAACACTTTCGATCGTATAGGGGTAGATACTTTCTTTCACCTCTGTTCTTTCTGCCTTATCCGCTATGGGTGCGGTTTCTTTATTTTCCGGCGCTTTTGCGGTGGAGAAGGAATAATTTCTCACACTTGCAGGGAGTACATGTGGCCGGGTATTGGTTGTTTTATTGGAAGCGATCGACCTCGTTGCTGGGTTTGTTCTTACGATTGACTCGGGATAATGAGCCGCTTCTACTTTGGCAAGGGGAGCGGGGTTATCCGTGACGATCTCTGCCTGTGTGATCAACGGTGCTTCTGTTATGATCTCCGTTCCAGCCTCCGTATTGTTACTGGCCGCAAATAAGTTTTCGGGAAGATTATCGGTAGAAATAGTAAATGATTCTTTGTTGCTGGCAGTCCTGGCCGGTGCGATAGATACTTTAGCAGGCTGTATCTTTTCCCTGGCCACGGTCTGCTGGAAAGATACGGGCGGTAAGGTATCGGCTACCTGTCTGTTCTTGGCTGAAGGCGTTAGCATGACCCAGGTGACAGCGCCAGTGGTAAGCAATAATAGAGCAAGCCCGATCCCGTACCAGCGTCTGCGGGTGTGAAGTGTATTATGTATACCCTTCCACACCTTATCGGACGGGAACATCCGGTACTGGTCAGCATTTTGCTTTACAAAATGCTCAAAATCGTTGTTGTTAAATCTGTTCTGCATAACCAGTCGACAAGTTTATAGGATACGGTTTAAATTAACGCTGGCTTACAGCAGCCAGCCAGTCTGTTTGGTGTTTTGGTTTTTGTAATATTCTCTTCCTGACTAAAATATCTTCCAGCATAGCTTTGGCCCTGGTATACTGGCTCCGGCTTGTACTTTCTTCGATATCCAGCATATTGGATATCTCCCGGTGACTATATCCTTCCACCGCGTAAAGGTTCAGCACGGTCCGGTATCCTATTGGTAAGAGCCTGATACATTCTACCACCTGTTTCGCCTGGATGATCGCCGGCACACTGTCCTCTCTCACTTGCACCCCGGTGGCATGTATGATGTCTACACTTTCATTGAACTTCTTATTCTTCTTCAGGATATTGATACAGGTATGCACCACTATCCTCCTGATCCATCCTTCGAAAGCTCCCCGGTTCTCAAACGTGTGAATCTGTAAAAAGACCTTGATAAATCCTTCCTGTAACATGTCCTCCGCGTCTTCCCGGTTATGAGCAAAACGATAACACACAGCCAGCATCTTCGGACTATACCGGTTGTACAGTTCCCGTTGGGCTGTGTTGTCGTTGTTCAAACATCCTTTTAATATGGCTTCCTCGGTCATAATGTTCCTCTGGTTGCCTGTAATTTAGACAATTTTCCTGTACGATTGCTGCACAGGATTGTAAATTTTGGAGCAGGAAATGACATGCAAAGGGGGATTATACGTGGGTTTCCCGTCTTTTCTTTCGCAGGATCCTGGGACCAAACCATAACCAGAGCCCGGTCAGGATCAGCATAAACAGGCTGAGACCCATAGTGATGGTATAGGTTAGCTTGGCCTGGTCGCCGCCCGTTCCAAAGAGAGTGTCCAATATGGAACCATCATGAAGCTTTTCAATAAAATCGCTTTTCCGGGTTTCTATGGAAAGCAGGCGCCCGGTAGTGCCGTCAAGCTGTAACCCTTTAAAATGATCCTTGAAGGTGAATTTTACAACGCCTTTATCGGGCCGGATATCGATCCTGTCGACAGCAGGAGAAAGATGAGCGGAAATAGAATCACGGAGAAAGCGAACAGCATTCTTATGAAGACTGTCAATGGGTAACCAGGTACCCAGATCCTTTGAAACTCCTTTTTGTGTAGGAGCCAATAGCCCGCTTTGTTTTTTAATACCCAGTAATACACCGGTGACTGATATCAACAGGAAAAAAATGAAAAGAAAGATGGCGATCTTCCGGTGCAGCCAACGGAACCAGCGGATCCATTTGGCCTGGGTTTTTGTATTGCTCATAATTAAGTATAAATACAAGAGCCGGCTTGTGACGGCCCTTGTATTATTTATTAAAATCCGGCCCTGAGGGCTACTATAAAATTCCGACCTGGTGCCGAAAACCCAGATCCGAAATAGCGGTAGTTCCGGTCCGTCATATTCTCGATCCCCAACTGCAATTGAACCGCTTTGCAGATCTTTACATTACCCCTCCAGTTTAGCGTAAACCAGGATGGCATACCATCAGGTGTAGCATATTGCTGGTTGTCTTCACCGTCAGGGTTGTAGTCAGCTATTTTTTTCCATCCGTTATACATGGCATATAACTCCAGGCCAAACCTCGAATGCTTGTAGTTGAGGCTTGTCTTTCCAAAGAAAGGAGGAATATGATCCTGCGGTAATTCCCCCGCTTTAAATTTTTTCAACCTTCCTTTGGTATAAGTTGCCGTGCTTGTCAAATAGAAATACTTCGTAAAATCGATCCTGGTGCTCACATTAAAACCATAAGTTTTTCCTTTATTCAGATTTTGGTTGGCATATACGGCACTTGTTACACCATTGTAGACAACCGAGTCCTGCCCGTTCAATTTAAAAGGAGCTCCAACGATCGCATTGCGGAAAAAAGTATAAAAACCTGTTAGTTCCAGCCGTACGATCTTTGCAAAATCCTGGCGAATTCCAAGATCAATATTATAGGTGTATTCAGGATCTACATCAGCATTAGGGACATACACCCTTTTCGCCACAGAAAAATCAAAAACCTTTACCAGGTCATCAATATTCGGTGCTCTGAAACCTGAAGAAAATCCCAGGGATACACGGGTTGAAATCTGTGGATTATATATCACTCCCAGGTTTCCTGTAACGGCAAAATTATCCTGTTCAAAATTGGTGACCGGCAGGTTGAAGAATGAATTATCGGCCACATTCGAACGAAGACTTACTGACTGAAAGCGGATGCCGTCGTTCAGCACCCATTTACCATTTTTCAATTTTAAAATATGTTGTGCATATAAGCCAACATAATTCATTTTGTTTTTTCCGTCAGGGTACCGGGCATCCAGTTTAGAAACAGCACCGGTGGTCAGGTTGGTCCTGTCGGCCACCGACTTTACGTCGTTGAATTGACCATCCATTCCCACGATAAGCTCATTATTACCAAATAGCTTTCTGCCATCCACTATAACACCCCATACTTTTATATGTTCCCGGCGGCTGTCGAACCGGTCATACCGGCGATACTCTCTTTGCTGGCGGCTTTCTTCCAGGTCCTGGTAATTGATATTCACCTTGAATTCATTGAGGAAACCCAGCGACTTTACTCCTAACTCGTAAGCTCCAAGGATCCTTTTTTGAGGACCATAAAACCATTCAGCGAATCGGAGCGTGGTACCGATGGCCCCTCCAAAATTTCTCTTGTCCTGCAACCTGTCATAACGGGGCACATCTGTTGTATTCGAATATTGGAAATTCAGCAGGTGTGAAATTTTTTCATTCTGTGCAAATAGAAGTTTCTGGGCTACATCCCATTGTTTATAACCTGAAAACTTTTGTACCTGCGGATTTTTATTGGCAATAACAGAATCTTTAAACCCGAAAAATGCGATCAATGAATCACGGCGGCCGAAAGTTGGATACTTGTCGGGATAGTTCTTACCCATTTTCATATCGCCGATATCGCTGAAAGTGAATGATGACAACCAGGCGAGTCTTTTGTTTCCCAAACTAAGATCGGCATGGATCGTTTTTTCTTCATTCGCTGAACTATAGCGGGTGAAAGCCGAACCGGTTGCCAGCATTTTACCGGTAGTAGAAAGTTTGGGGGATTTTGTACGCAGGTGCACAATTCCGCCAAGGCCATCGCTGCCGTAAAGCGTGGAAGATGGCCCATACATGACTTCTACCTGCTCCAGCATATTTTGGTCGATAGTGATAACATTTTGGAGGTGCCCGGCACGAAAAACAGCCGTGTTGTGACGAATGCCATCCACTACGATCAATACGCGGCTTGCCTCAAAGCCCCGGATCACCGGGCTGCTTCCTCCCTGCTGGCTTTTTTGTACAAAGACATTCCCTGTATTGATAAGCAGATCCCCGGTATTCTGGCTATTGTATTTAGCGATCGTCGCGGCCGTGATCACATCAATTTTTTGTACCAGGTTCTTTTTCTTTTCAGAGAATTTATTGGTGAATATAGTTACTTCATCAAGGTTTTTTTCATCCGTCGAGTCCGGCTGTGCCATCGCAGTGGCAGAGACATATAGCAATGCCAAAAGCAATGCAATCTTTCTCATAATAATTATTTTGGATTACAGAATTGTTACTTCGTTCAAAAGGAGATCATGACTGTGGTGGCGGTGTTAGTATTTCTCTGAACGGGCTGACAGGATGAGTGAGCATAAAACAACTGTAATAGATCTTATTGGGTAAAAGGGAAAGCCCCTCTTCGAGTTCGCAACAAAAGACAGGCAGGGACTTCAGCAGTCGTGCAAGCAGTTTATGTTGTTCATGGCTCTTGCCTGCTGCATTTCTCTCTTTCTCCACCAATCTTGTTTCATCTTCATCATAGAGGCCGGTAAAGGTGTAAACTCCATTCTCTAATTTCCGGGTTTGAATATCAAACATGCTGTTGTTGACCCATATCTCATGTTTATCCATCCATGTCACTTCGTTCTCAGGAATGACAATAGTTTGTAATTGCCTTTTTCCGAGTTCTTCTTTCATCCGTTGACGGATCTCTTTTTTTTGAAGGGAAACAATAAGAACGAACAGCAGGGGAGTGAACCCAAGCAATATAAAAAGCAGGCTGCTTATTTTTTTGGTTGCTGTTCTCAAGGTAAAAAATCAGTTAACCAAAGGTAAGGCTATTTTTTCCGCAGCAGGCTGTCGATCGGGTAGCGGGCTTTCATGGAGTCCATGACTGAATTGGCCCATCCCATGATGGCGTTTTTCTCCGTTTCGGTAAGCCTGGCATCTTTGTGCGTCCAGGTATATGACTTAAGCGGCATCTTACCATCTTTGATCATTTCGATCGTTTCTTCCATTTTGTGATACTGGTAGCGGAGACTCTTATTGGTATACTCGTCGTAGTTAATACCTTTTTTGCCGTCTTTAACATGACCATTCATCCACCAGTCCACTGGTTGCAAACGTGCATACCAGGGATACCGGGTATTGTTGCTGTGACAATCATTGCAAGCTTTCGCCATAATGCTCTTTACATCGGCAGGTATGGCAAATGCATTGCCGATATAATTGGGTTGGCCGCCTTCGGCCTTGTTCTTTTTGGGATGGATGAACTGGATAACGACCAGGGCAGCCAGTAACAACAGCATGATTTTTCTGAACATACAATGGTTTTGATAAAGTTATGAATTGGAAATCAAAATATTCCCCGTCATTTCCCTGGGTATCGGCAAACCCATCATAGTTAAAATAGTGGGTGCGATATCACCGAGTTTGCCAGGTTGAAGAACTCCTTTCCAATTATTATCAATGATAAAAAGAGGAACGGGGTTCAGGGTATGAGCGGTATTGGGTGAACCATCTTCATTGATCATATAGTCGGAGTTCCCGTGATCCGCAGTCAAAAAGATAGTATAGCCATTCTCCAAACCGGTCGTAACGATCATCTCCACGCACTTGTCCACCGTTTCGGCAGCTTTGATGGCAGCAGACCATATGCCCGTGTGCCCTACCATATCCGTATTGGCATAGTTGAGACAAATAAAATCGGCACTCTTGTTTTTAAGTTCAGGAACCAGCATGGCCGTCAGTTCATAGGCACTCATTTCGGGTTGCAGATCATAGGTCGCTACTTTGGCCGAAGGGACCATGATCCTTCTTTCCCCTTCAAAAATTTTCTCTCTCCCGCCGCTGAAGAAAAAAGTGACATGCGGGTATTTCTCTGTTTCCGCAGCACGGATCTGCTTCAACCCGTGTTGTTCCAGTATTTCTCCCAGCGTATTGTTTAAATTATCTGTATCAAAAATGACTTCCACATCTTTATAGGTTTGGTCGTATTCGGTCATGGTTGTATAGTGCAGCGGAAGTTTAAACATTTCAAAATTTGCAAAATCGACCTGTGTCAATACCTGTGTTATCTCCCGGCAGCGATCAGTTCGGAAATTGAAACAAATCGCCACATCACCTTCCCTGATAACACCGAGCGGCTCTTGTCCTTCATTGATAATAACCGTTGGTTTGATGAATTCATCGGTGATATTGCTGGCATACGCATTCTCTACTGCTGCAATAGCATCGGTTGCTTTTTCACCGGTGCCGTTGACCAGTGCATCGTAAGCCAGTTTGATCCGTTCCCAGCGTTTGTCCCGATCCATGGCAAAATATCGCCCGCTGACCGATGCGATCCTACCCACTGTTTTATTGAGATGATCCTGCAATTCTATCATAAATCCTAACCCGCTTTTGGGGTCACAGTCACGGCCATCTGTAAATGCATGGATCAATACATTTTCCTGTCCTTCTTCCTGGCAAAGGGCGGTGATCGCTTTCAAATGGTTGATATGGGAATGAACACCACCGTTGCTTACCAATCCTAACAGGTGGAGCGGTTTATTATGTTCTTTGGCAAAACGGATCGATCGTAACAGGGTTTCATTCCTG
>JANOHQ010000296.1:0-4250 GCA_031406595.1 Chitinophagaceae bacterium | reverse complement strand
CCAAACGCATGGTCTTTAACTGACCGGCGTTGCTTTCTGTCCTGTTGGTATAAACCTGGTTGGTCAGGCTGCGTGCCATGTCGGCTTCTGGTGTAGAACATACCCAGGGAAGACCACCTTTGGCTCTTTGTGATTTGAAGATTGCAATCGCTTTGCCATCCGGTGAATAAGGTTCACCATACTCATTAGGGGCACCATTGCTTCTGAATACCATTGTCTGTACTCCCTGTGGAGAGATGCTCAATTTTAATGTTGCAGAAGGATCAGTGATACCTCTGCCGGAGAAAGCCCTGATCTGTGGGAAACGGGCTTGTAAAGCTGGTTCAAAATTGGAAGCTTCCACTACCTGGAACATTTCCAGCTGACCATTCGCCGAAGGCAAGCTGATCACGGTAGTACGGCCTGCGTGGTCCACTGCGCCAAACAATTGCTGGCGGAGTGCCTCGATGTTCAAATTGTAAACACGGAATTCTTTGGGGAAAGATTGTCTAGCAACAGCCTTGTGCTTGGTGGTCACGCTGGCAGCATCTGTCGATGACCAGTACCTGTCCTGCTGGGCTGAAGCTGTAAAAGGTAAACTACCAACTATGCAAATAGCCAGTAAAACTTTGTACAATTTACTCATAAAATTAGTTTTGAATTAATGATTTTAAAAGGCGGAGCGCCTCAAAAATGCGATTAAAATTAAGGATATTTCAGATATCCCGCACCGTATTTTTTTTGCCCGCAAAAGGAAGATCCCGCCTCTTTGCAGAAACGGGATCTCGCTGGTATTCGTTGCTTTATAACAGGAATTTTTAATACCCCATGCCGCCCATATCCGGTGCGCCATGTGAATGGGGAGCTTCCTCTTTTTTAGGCTTTTCGGCCACTACAGCTTCCGTGGTCAGGAGCATACCGGCTATTGAAGCGGCATTTTCCAGGGCTACACGGGCAACTTTTGTAGGATCAATTACACCGGCTTTGAACAGGTTCTCGTAGATCTCCGTGCGGGCATTGAAGCCATAGTCTCCCTTGCCTTCCTTTATTTTCTGAACCACAATAGAACCATCGATACCGGCATTGGCAGTCAGTATCCGTAAAGGCTCTTCCAGGGCACGGCGAACAATGGCCATACCTGTTTGCTCGTCAGCGATCTGTCCTTTTACTTTTGCATCCAGGCTTTCGATAGCACGGATATAAGCTACTCCACCACCCGGAACAATTCCTTCTTCTACTGCGGCCCTTGTTGCATGCAGTGCATCGTCAACACGGTCCTTCTTTTCCTTCATTTCCATTTCTGTAGCGGCACCGATATATAATACGGCAACACCACCGGCCAGTTTGGCCAGGCGTTCCTGTAATTTTTCTTTATCGTAATCAGAGGTTGTGTTCTCCACCTGTGCTTTGATCTGGTTAACACGGGCGGTGATATCTGCTTTCTTGCCCTTGCCACCTACGATCGTAGTGTTGTCCTTATCGATGGTTACTGAAGCAGCTGATCCTAATGTGGTCAGGTCCGCTCCCTCCAGTTTGTGACCAAGTTCTTCGCTTACTACCGTACCGGCAGTCAGGATCGCGATATCGGTCAGCATTTCTTTTCTGCGGTCACCAAAGCCGGGTGCTTTTACTGCAGCCACTTTTATGGTACCACGCAATTTATTCACCACCAATGTTGCCAATGCTTCACCTTCTAGGTCTTCAGCAATGATCAACAACGGACGGCCACTTTGTGCCACTTTCTCCAGGATATGAAGAATGTCTTTCATAGACGATATCTTCTTATCATATATTAAGATGTAAGGATTTTGCAATTCCGCTTCCATCTTTTCACTGTTGGTAACGAAATAAGGAGAAATATAACCGCGGTCGAATTGCATACCTTCTACCACATCTACTGTGGTATCAGTTCCTTTTGCTTCTTCTACTGTGATCACACCTTCTTTACCCACTTTCGCAAATGCGTCAGCTATCAGCTTGCCGATCGTTTCGTCATTGTTGGCGGAGATCGTTGCTACCTGCTGAATTCTTTTGGCGTCGTTGCCCACGGTCTGTGACTGAGCTTTTAAATTCTCCACAACCAGGCTTACTGCTTTGTCGATACCACGCTTCAGGTCCATTGGGTTGGCACCCGCTGCTACCATTTTCAATCCTTCACTGATGATAGATTGAGCCAGTACAGTAGCGGTTGTAGTACCATCACCTGCGATATCTGCAGTTTTGGAAGCTACTTCCTTCACCATCTGTGCGCCCATATTCTCGATCGGGTCTTCCAGTTCGATTTCTTTTGCTACGGTTACACCATCTTTAGTTACCTGTGGTGCACCAAATTTTTTCTCGATCACTACGTTACGGCCTTTAGGGCCCAGTGTGACCTTTACAGCGTTGGCCAGGGTGTCCACGCCTTTTTTCATCCTGTTTCTTGCTTCAATGTCGAAGAAGATTTGTTTTGCCATTTTTAAGAATTTAAATATTTAAGATTTTGTATTTAATATTGAATACGAACCCGTATTGAATTTTGCGATGAAAGGGTATTGTCCTAAATCTGCAATCTTCAATATTAAATTATACAATAGCGAGGATATCCGACTCTCTCATAATCAGGTAATCTTCACCATCGATCTGGATCTCGGTACCGGCATACTTACCATATAATACCGTGTTACCTGCTTTTACAGTAACCGGTTCGTCTTTTTTACCGGGACCAGCAGCTATCACTGTACCACGCTGTGGTTTTTCCTTTGCCGTATCGGGGATGATGATACCACCTGCTGTCTTTTCTTCGGCAGCGTCAGCCTTTACAATTACCCTGTCGTGCAGTGGGGTAACGCTTACTTTTTTAGCCATAGTTTTATTGATTTTGTATTGTTTGAAATTAATATCCGCGCCTTTGACAGACGGGCGGCAAAGGTACAGGAAATACCATGCCTCTCAAGTTAAATAGGACAAATTTTCAGGTATCCGTCAAGAAATGACACGTTCTGACTCCGGAGGCTGGTAGCCTCTGGACAATATTTCACTAGTGAGAACCGGATATGCCTGTTTAATAAGATGGAAAGGGAATGAGATCGGAGAGGGAACCTGTTTTCCAACTGATTCTTTTTCCGAGGTATCTTCCTTTCAACGTCAGTTTTTCATGGGTTATCTCAAGGAGTCGGCCGCCTTTTGGCCTGAGTGGTGAAAGCTGGAGTTGCCATAAGAAATTTCCTTTGGCTGGGCTGAGCAGTATCTGCTCTCCTTCTTTTGCGAAACCAGGTTGGGTTGGTATATCAGTTACTGCAAATGCGGTGATCAGGTAAGGTTGATCTTTTTGCCAGGCAGTATCCCATGAAATCAATTTGTTCTTTGTCTCAATATAAATTACAATGGATGTATCAACTTTTCTTACGGGGCTTACCCGCGGATCCTTATTCCCTTCGACCGGTGCTTCTATTGCAAAATCAGGAATATTGCCGGGTGTTCTTTCTATATAGTAAGCATAAGACCGCACAATCCCGGTACGCGTTTGTGCGCAGGAACTAAATCCGGCGGACAATAAAATGAAAAGAACCAGGCCTTTTATATTGCTTTTAAGATCCATACTTCTTATATATAAAAAAGTCTGCCAAAAATGTTATGCCAGCTAAAAATGGCCGCCTTTTAACAGGCGGCCATTTGAATCTATAGATTAATAATTATTGTCGCAGCACTTTTGCTGTAAAGTTGGTGCCATCAACAGTAGCCTGTAATAGGTAAACACCGTTCGACAGGTTACCCGGCACTTCCATGTTCACTTGCTGCTCGGCGGCCCCAAATGTTTTACGCATCACCACTCGGCCACTCATATCCGTTAGCCTTACTTCACCCTTCGTAGCCGGCAATTTCACGAACCGTACAGTGATATTGTTCCTGAATGGATTACCCAGCACCTGCATATCCTGGCCTGCTCCAGCTAATTTTAATAAGACAATATTACTGAGTCGTCCATCATTATCGATGTCCACCGACCTCAACCGGTAGTGGTTGAACTCTGTAAGTGGTTCCCTGTCGGTATAATTGTAATTACGGACTGTGCTGCTGCTGCCGGCGGCCGGTATTATTGCGATGGTTCTGTAATTGACCCCATCGAACGATTTTTGCAACTCAAAATGTTTGCTGCCGGTCTCCGAAGAAGTGGTCCATTGCAGCAACGCGGTCTTGTTGTTTTGCAATGCGCCCTTGAACTCCGTTAATTCAACTGGTAATATGGAAAGTGCCAATTGTGTCTTCCACATTCCATAACCATGTGTACC
>JANOHQ010000031.1:0-12019 GCA_031406595.1 Chitinophagaceae bacterium | reverse complement strand
CATTTTTCCCGTTTCATTAAACCTGGTTCTGTGCGCCTCGGAGTTTCTTCCAACACCAGGCCGGATGTTTTAATTTCTGCGTATAAAAATGCGAATAAAAAAATAATAGTTGCTATTAATACGGGTGTTAATAATGTAAATCAAAAAATTACAGTCCAGGACGCAACCGTTAATAACATGGTTCCCTATACAACTACGAATAATAAAAACGCAGAACAGGGAACAGTAATTGCTGCTCCTCTAAATAGTTTTGTTTATACATTGCCCCCGAACAGTATCACAACTTTTGTTGAGCAATAGAGTTTTTGAAATAATTTTCAGTTTGCAACGGGATGTTTTAAAAAGTAGCTAATTATGAAGCGGCAGTTAAGAAACAAGGGATGTTCGATCGATGACAAAAAATTATTTTTTATGATGGGCTGGATGCGATATTCAATAAAGCTTTCGGGTAAGCAGTTCTTAGTATATAAGCAATCGTCAGGGGGGGTGGATTCTTCCATCCTTCCTTTGTTTTTAATCAGTAACTTAACCAATAGAAAATAACCGCGAACATGCTGCTGCTTGGAATTGATATAGGCACTTCTTCCATCAAAGTTTCTGTCGTGGATGCTGCTACGCAGGAATGTATCGACTCAGCACAATATCCAGAAACTGAATCTTCCATCATCGCTCCACAACCCGGCTGGGCAGAACAATCACCCGACACCTGGTGGGAACATGTACAACTGGCCATTTTGAAACTCCACGCTAAAAGAAAATATGATCCGAAGGAAATTGCCGCCATTGGTATCGCTTACCAGATGCATGGATTGGTGGTGGTAGATAAAGAGCAGAATGTATTGCGCAACAGCATCATCTGGTGCGATAGCCGTGCCGTTGAAACCGGTGATAAAGCATTTAACGCAATAGGCAAGGAAAAATGCCTGCTTCACTTATTGAATTCACCGGGCAATTTCACCGCTTCCAAACTGGCATGGGTCAAGGAAAATGAACCTGCTATTTATGCAAAAGCTGATAAGATCATGTTGCCGGGTGATTTTATAGCCATGAAACTGACCGGTACCATCACCACCAGTATTGCCGCGCTATCGGAAGGCGTGTTCTGGGATTTTCAGCAAAATGAATTATCCGCGGATGTATTCAATTATTATGGACTGTCCACCTCGCTGATCCCTGAAATAAGAAATGTATTTGCCGAGCATGGAAAGGTCACGCCCGCAGTGGCATCTGCCTTATCATTGAAGAAAGGAATTCCTGTTAGCTACAAAGCAGGCGATCAGCCCAACAATGCACTTTCACTAAATGTATTGGAGCCGGGAGAAGTGGCCGCCACCGCCGGAACCAGCGGGGTGATCTATGGGGTGAGCGATCAACTGACTTATGATAATGAATCAAGGGTGAACAGTTTTGCGCATGTTAACTACAAAGGGTCTCCCTCTCCTCTCAGTGGAGAGGGTCGGGGTGAGGCTGAGGTTCGCCTTGGCGTTCTCCTTTGCATCAATGGCACGGGCATATTAAACCGCTGGATAAAAAATATTTCGGGTGAGGGTCTCAGTTATGAACGGATCAACCAGCTGGCTGAAACGGTCCCCGCCGGCGCCGAGGGCCTGATGATCTTTCCTTTTGGGAACGGTGCCGAACGGATGCTGAATAACCGTACCGTGCATGCCCATATTCATAATATTGACCTGAATAAGCATGGCAATGCGCATTTGTTCCGCGCTGCCCAGGAAGGGATCGCTTTTGCTTTTCGCTACGGGCTCGATATCATGCGGGAAAATGGAATGAGCCCGAAGATCATACGGGCCGGCAAGGCCAATATGTTCCTGAGCAGGCTGTTTACAGAATGTTTTACCAATACCCTGGACGTTCCGGTAGAAATGTACGAGACCAATGGAAGCGTCGGAGCCGCTACAGGAGCTGGTTTGGGAGCAAAGATCTATGCTTGTCCTAAAGACGCCTTTCAGCATTTTAAACCGGTGGAACTGGTGGAGCCTTCCAATCATTCACTATACAATGAACACTACAGCCACTGGCTGGAACAACTACACAAACAACTAAACTGAATCAATCATTTAAAAGAAAGAGTATGTCAGTAGTCACAGGAGAAAAAGAATTTTTTAAGGGAATAGGAAAGATCACATACGAAGGACCACAGTCGGATAACCCGCTGGCATTCCGCTGGTATGATGAGAATAAACTGGTCGCAGGAAAAACAATGAAAGAATATCTCCGCTTCGCCTGCGCTTACTGGCACAGTTTTGTGGGCAGCGGTGCAGATCCTTTTGGAGAAGCTACACATTTATTTCCCTGGGATACCAAAAAAGATGCGGTGGAGAAAGCAAAGGACAAAGCAGATGCGGCTTTTGAATTCATGACCAAGTTAGGATTGCCCTATTACTGTTTCCATGATGTGGATGCAGTGGAATACACGAATGATATTAATGAGAATGATAAACGCCTCCAGGCCATCACCGCTTATTTCAGCGAAAAACAAAAAGCAAGTGGAGTTAAGCTGTTATGGGCTACAGCCAATTTATTCTCGCACCGCCGGTATATGAATGGTGCGGCTACCAACCCTGATTTTCATGTGTTGACTCATGGCGCAGCACAGGTGAAAGCCGCATTGGATGCCACCATCGCATTGGACGGCGAGAATTATGTTTTCTGGGGAGGCCGCGAGGGATACATGAGTTTGCTGAACACCAATATGAAAAGGGAGAAAGAACATTTTGCACGCTTCCTTCATACAGCAAAAGATTATGCAAGGAAGAACGGGTTCAAAGGAAGATTCTTTATCGAACCCAAGCCCTGCGAGCCTTCCAAGCACCAGTATGACTATGACTCTGAGACCGTGATCGGTTTTTTACGGCAACACGATCTGTTGAATGATTTCAGCCTGAATATAGAAGTGAATCATGCAACACTGGCAGGTCATACTTTTTCGCATGAGTTGCAGGTGGCGGCTGATGCAGGTTTGCTTGGCAGTATCGATGCCAACCGCGGGGATTACCAGAATGGTTGGGATACGGACCAGTTTCCCAATGACCTGAATGAACTGACGGAAGCCATGCTGGTGATCATCGAAGCCGGGGGATTCAAAGGAGGCGGTATCAACTTCGATGCAAAGATCCGCCGCAACTCTACCGATCCCGAAGACCTGTTCTATGCGCACATTGGCGGGATGGATGCATTCGCAAGAGCATTGATCATCGCGGATGGTATTTTGCAAAAATCGGGGTATAAAAAATTCAGGAAAGACCGTTATGCTTCTTTTGACGCTGGTAAAGGAAAAGAATTTGAGGAAGGAAAACTGTCATTGGAAGACCTGCGGAATTATGCTATTGAAAAAGGTGAGCCCGGAATAACCAGCGGGCGCCAGGAATACCTGGAAAATATCATCAATCGTTATATCTGATGGCTGTAAAAACAACAGTACAGGATTTTGGCAAGTATGAAGGCAAGCCCGTCTGCAAGTATATTATAACGGAGCTGGCTGGTATACAGGTAACCGCGATCAACTATGGTGCCGCGATCACCAGTATCATTGTGCCGGATAAAATGGGATCGCCTGCGGATGTGGTACTTGGGTTCAATTCCCTCCCGGGGTATATCCAGGCCGGGGATATGTATATGGGGGCGATCTGCGGACGCTATGCTAACAGGATCGCTCATGCGAAATTCCGGATCAATGGGAGCGAATACAAATTGGCCAGCAATAATGGCCGGAATTGCCTGCACGGTGGAAGCAAAGGATTTGATAAGATATACTGGGATGCCACCCTGCTCCCGGAAGGAGACGGAGTCCGGTTTACTTATCGCAGCAAGGACCAGGAAGAAGGATTTCCGGGCAACATGGATGTATCCGTTACCTACCGCGTGGAGGACAGTGCCCTGCATATCATGTACCATGCCGTAACGGATAAGACCACCACGATTAATCTTACCAGTCACTGCTATTTTAATTTATCGGGTGGAAAGGAAAATGATATTCTCGGCCATGAACTGGAGTTGAATGCCGATCGCTTCCTGGAAGTCAATGCAGATGCCATCCCCACCGGAAAAATGATCGATGTAAAGGATACGCCTATGGATTTTACCTGTTTGCGCAGAACCGGTGCAGCAATCAACGAAGTGAATGGCTATGATCATTCCTGGGTATTGAACCGGTCGGATATGGAACTCGTAAAAGCGGCTTCCCTGGTACATGCAGCAAGCGGGCGTCGCATGAATATGTATACCACGCAACCGGGTATTCATTTTTACAGCGGTCACCTGCTTCGGAATGATCTCGGCGACACCAAGCAGGGAAAACTGTATGATAAGTATGCGGGCCTTTGCCTTGAAGCGCAGCATTTTCCGGATAGCCCGAACCAGAAGAATTTCCCCGATACGGTGTTGTTGCCGGGAAAAGTATATACCGAAAAAACAGTCTATAGTTTCACTAATCATAATTAACCAACACAATTAAAACCAGCTATATGAATTTTTTGGGTACTCTTGACTGGATCTTTCTTATCCTCTACATGTTAGTCATTGCGGGTATTTCCATCTGGTCTATCCGGAAAAGCAAAAATTCTCCCACGGATTATTTTTTAGCGAACCGCAACCTTGGCTGGTGGGTGATCGGTGCGTCTATCCTGGCATCCAATGTAGGGTCCGAACATATAGTGGGATTGGCAGGTGAAGCTGCCCGTACAGGAACTGTTATGGGACATTATGAACTGCATTCATATATCGTTCTGATATTAGGCTGGGTGTTTGTTCCTTTTTATATGCGGAGCAATGTCTACACCATGCCGGAATTCCTCGAAAGAAGATTCAATGCTAAAGCCCGCAGGCTCTTATCGATCATCCAGTTGCTGAGTTATGTGATAGCGAAGGCATCCGTTACCATTTTTGCAGGCGCTCTTGTATTCAACCAATTCCTGGGTGTTGGTTTCTGGGAAGGCGCTATCATATTGGTAATAGTAACAGGTGTCTATACTATTTTCGGGGGTCTGCACGCGGTGATGTACACGGAAGCAATACAGGCTTTTGTGTTGTTAATAGGTTCTGCTGTCTTATTGTATTTTGGATTGGAAAGAGTGGGAGGCTGGAATGGAATGATCCAGGCGATACCTGCAGAGAAACTGAACATGTTCCGTCCAATGAGTGATCCCGATTTTCCCTGGCTAGGTATCCTGATCGCATCACCCATCGTCGGTGTCTGGTATTGGTGCACGGACCAGCATATCGTACAGCGTTGTCTTGCGGCAAGAAATGAAAAGGAAGCGAGGAGAGGCACCATCTTCGCGGCATACCTGAAATTGCTCCCTTTCTTTATATTCCTGATCCCCGGTTTGATTGCTTTCGTATTGTATGAACGAGGCGAATTAACACTGCCGCTTAACGCTGATGGAAAACCGGATTTTAACGCTGCTTTTCCCGCCATGGTACAGGAGATCATGCCAATGGGGTTGCGGGGCCTGTTGGCGGGAGGTTTGTTAGCAGCATTGATGGCTTCGCTGGCCTCAGTGTATAATGCATGCTCTACACTATTCACCATGGATATCTATCAAAAGATGAGACCACAGGCAAGTGATAAGCAACTGGTGAGAGTGGGCAGGATTGCAACAGGTGTTGTAGTGTTGCTGGGTATGGTCTGGATACCAATGATGGGAAGAATATCAAGTTCATTATACAATTACCTGCAAAGTGTACAAACCTACCTCGCGCCACCTATTGCCGCGGTGTTCCTCTTGGGCGTTTTCTTTAAAAGGATCAATGCAAAAGGTGCCTACACCGCAATGGTTGCCGGGTTCGTGGTCGGGATCATAAAACTTAGTTTAGAACTGTTCAAAGGCGATCTCAGCGGTGTCTTATATGATTTTGCTACGATCAATTTCCTGTATTTCTGTATCTACCTGTTCTTATTCTCCATCGTAATAATGGTGACGGTAAGCTTGCTTACTCCAAAACCGGCTGATGACCAGATCAGGGGATTGACATTTGCAACAACCGTTGCGGAAGACAGGGCAGCAAGCCGCGCAAGCTGGAACCGGAAAGATGTTATCCTGTCATTGATCGTTGTGGCATTTATTGTTGCAGTATTTATTTACTTCTCCCCTTTAGGGGTAGGAAAATAAAAAGTTCAGAAAAATGAAGAAATCCATTCTTGTTTACGCTTGCTTATTGTTTACTGTTTGTATATCTGCACAGCCCCCATCGGTCAAGGCTGTTGAGGCATATAAGAATAAGTCGTTATCCCCGGAACAAAGGGCGGCAGATCTTATCAAAAGAATGACACTGGATGAAAAAATCATGCAAACCCAATGCCTCTGGATACAGAAGTCAAGGATATTGAATGCTGCCGGTGATTTTGATGAAGCAAAAGCAGCTGGTCCATTAAAGAACGGTTTGGGCGAACTCGGGAGATTGAATGAACAGGCAGGACCAAACAGTTATGGCTATCATCCCAAACAGGCCGCGGAACTATATAATAAGATACAGCGCTATTTTGTAGAGAAAACAAGGCTGGGTGTTCCTGTTATGACGCATGAAGAATCATTGCATGGTCAGCAAACACAGGATGCTACCAATTTCCCCATTCCGATCGGCCTGGCCAGCACCTGGAACGAGAACCTGATGACGGAAATATTTACGAATGTTGCGGAAGAAGTCAGGGCCCGGGGCGGTCACCATGTACTGGCGCCGGTAGTGGATGTAACAAGAGATCCCCGATGGGGAAGGACGGAGGAAACAATGGGAGAAGATCCTTTTTTGATATCCCGCCTCGCCATTGCGCAGATCAAAGCCTACCAGGGTAATGGCGTTTACCTGGGGAAGAAAAATGTTGCCACAACACTGAAACATTTTGGTATCCATGGCCAGAGTGAAGGTGGTATCAATGTGGCACCCAGCAATATCGATGAGAGAACTGCGAGAGAAGTATTCCTGGTTCCCTTCAAAGCAGCTGTGCAGGAAGCCAAAGCGATGAATGTGATGGCGACCTACAACGAGATCTGGGGATTGCCCGCTCATATTAATAAATACCTGCTCACAGATATATTACGGAAGGAATGGGGATTTAAAGGAGTAGTGGTCTCCGATTATTTTGCGATCCGGGATGTAAGCAGTTTGCACAAGATCACACCAACTTATGATGAAGCGGGTTTGCTGGCTTTCAAAGCCGGGGTCGATATGGAAACACCCGATCCGGACGGCTTTGTGAATCTGAAAAAATATGTGAACGAAGGAAAGATCAGCATCAAAGAAATGGATGCCGCGGTTACAAGGATATTGATCGCAAAATTCCGGCTCGGATTATTTGATGATCCTTATGTAGATCCCGATGAAGCGGAAAGGATCGTGGGCAGCAAGGAAAAAAGAGCTATCGCTTATAAGGCTGCGCAGGAAGCAATGGTCTTGCTGAAGAATGATAACAATTTCCTGCCACTGGATAAGAATAAGGTAAAGACCATTGCGCTGATCGGCCCCAATGCCGATAAATGCTTGCTGGGTGGGTATTCCAGTAAGCCAAGAGTATGCATTTCTCCCCTGCAGGCGATAAAAGAAAAATATGGAAGCTCCATCAATGTACTGTATGCGGAAGGAGTGAAGCTCACGGATAAGAACAATTGGTTTGCCGATACCATCAACCTTGCCGGAAATGCTGATAGAAATGCAAAGATCGCAGAGGCAGTGGCCGTTGCAAAACAAGCCGATGTGGTAATATTGTTTGTAGGTGGTAACGAAAGCATGAGCCGCGAAGGATGGGCAAACAACCACCTGGGTGATCTGCCCACACTGGAATTATTGAACGGACAAAATGAATTGATCTCCGCCATCGTGGCAACGGGCACGCCCACCGCTGCTTTTATCAATAGCGGTCCGCCGTTAAGTATTGGCAGCCTGGTGGATGCCGTGCCTTCGGTGATGCAATGCTGGTACCTGGGACAGGAAGGTGGTTATGCGATCGCGGATGTATTGTTCGGGGAGATCAACCCTTCGGGTAAACTGCCTATTTCTTTTCCAAGAACTGCGGGTCATATTCCTGCCTATTATAATTATAAACCTTCTGCCCGCCGGGGTTACAACCTGGGCTTTGATGCGTCACCCTTATTTGTTTTCGGGCATGGATTGAGTTATACCAGTTTCCAGTATGGTAAACCAAAGCTGTCATCCGCTTCGATGAAAATGAACGTAACCGTAACCGTAACCGTGGATGTAAAGAACACAGGCTCACGGAAAGGAGCTGAAGTGGTCCAACTGTATATCCGTGATGAATACTCATCTGTAACAAGACCGGTGAAAGAATTAAAAGGCTTTAAAAAAATAACACTTGACCCGGGCCAGTCGCAAACGGTAGCATTCACCATCACCCCTGAGTTACTATCATTTTATGATGTGAATATGAAATGGGTGGTAGAGCCGGGCGATTTTACCATCATGGTGGGAACTTCATCCGCTAAAACAGAAAACATAAAACTAACGGTCATCAGGTAGCTTTGCCCCTGAGCGATGTCGAAAGGTTGCCCATTGCTAATTGTCTATTGTCCATTGCCTATTGTATCTTGTCCATAATCAATAACAGGAATGACACCATTAATGCACCAAACCATGCGTTGGTTCGGTCCCAAAGACCCGGTCAGCCTGGCTGATATCCGGCAATCCGGGGCGGCAGGCGTGGTAACAGCATTGCACCATATTCCTGTGGGCGAAGTATGGAGTATCGAAGAGATCAACAAAAGAAAAGCGGTCATAGAAGAAGCTGGAATGAGTTGGACGGTTATCGAAAGCCTGCCGGTGAGTGAGGAGATCAAAAAGCAGAGCGGGAACTACCGTCAACATATCGAAAATTACAAACTGAGCTTGCAAAATGTGGCGGAATGCGGGCTAAAGGTCGTCACGTATAATTTTATGCCCATCCTCGACTGGATGCGGACGAATGTATCCTATCCCATGCCCGATGGAAGCAGGGCTTTATATTTTGAAAGAGCCGCCTTCATTGCCTTTGATCTCTATCTCCTAAAAAGACCCGGCGCTGAAAAAGATTATTCGGATGAAGAAATAAGAAAAGCAAACTACCGTCTCAGTCGTATGACAGATGAGGAAGAAGAAACCATTTTTCACAACGCATTATTGGGTTTGCCGGGGAGCGAAGAAGCATTTACCGAAGAACAGATCCTTGCAGCGCTGAGAACCTATGATGGTATCGATGCGGCAAAACTTAAACAACATTTGTATTATTTTTTGCAACAAATAGTGCCGGTAGCAGAAGCCTGCGGTCTGAAAATGGCCATTCACCCCGATGATCCCCCTTATCCTGTTTTGGGTTTGCCAAGAATCGTCAGTACCGAACAGGATGCAGCCGATATTATCAATGCCGCTCCGTCACCGGCGAATGGTTTATGTTTTTGTACCGGGTCTTTTGGTGCCCGCCCTGATAACGATCTCGGAAAAATGCTGAAACGCTTTGGCGATCATGTCCACTTCCTGCATTTACGGAACACTAAACGGGATGAGGAAGGAAATTTTTACGAGGCCGCTCACCTGGAAGGCGACGCCGATATGTATGCCATCATCAAAGAAGTGCTGGCCATTATGAAACGCAGGGGTATCTCTATCCCGATGCGTCCCGACCACGGTCACCAGATGCTGGATGATCTTAAAAAAACCACGTACCCGGGGTACAGTGTCATCGGGCGGCTGAAAGGCCTTGCCGAACTCAGGGGTATGGAATTGGGGATATTTCGTTCCCAAGAATGAATTCTAATAGGCTCATAGCCAGCTTAGTCCATCCTTTTTTTTACAAAAGTTTTTTTTCTCAAAGGCTACCTGCAGGCTTTCTTTTACGTTTAGGTTGACGATTACCGGCTGATCAACCATTCTTAATTACCTATGAGGATAGCATTTATTGCCCGCTCGACATTATACCAGGTACATGGAGGCATAACTGTGCAGGTGCTGGAAACAGCCAAACATCTCCGGGAGCTGGGTGTAGAGGTGGAAGTTCATTTAACGGATGAAAGGATCAACTATGACGAATTTGATCTCTTACATTTTTTTGACATCACCCGCCCGGCCAATATTTTGTATCATATGCGGAAAGCCAATAAGCCGTTTGTTCTTTCTCCCGTGCTGATCGATTACAGTGAGTATGACCGGCAATATCGCCGTGGCATTTCAGGTTTTGTTTTTCGGTTGTTCCCGGCCGATACCAATGAATATATCAAGGCGGTGTCGAAATGGGTGCTGGGCAAAGACAAATTACAAAGCAAAGATTATTTGTGGAAAGGTCACCGGCGTGCGATCCGTCATGTACTCGGGTCAGTCACCATGGTCTTACCCAATTCCCGCCGCGAACATGAGCAATTGAAACAACTCTATGCAGCCGACAAATTGTTTGCCATTATTCCGAATGGTATCGATGAGAAATTGTTTCAACCTGACCATTCGGTGGACAAGGATGATAAACTGGTGATCTGTGCCGCAAGGATCGAAGGACTAAAGAACCAACTGAACCTTATAAAAGTCCTTGACAATACGGGTTTTCGTTTATTGCTGGTCGGTGATGCGGCCCCCAATCAGCAGGAGTATTATCGTCGCTGCCGTTTGGCCGCAGGGGATAATGTTCAGTTTATCGGGCGGGTAAGCCAGGAAGAACTGGCAGGTTACTATAAAAAGGCCAAGGTCCATGTATTGCCAAGCTGGTTCGAGACCTGTGGCCTTTCTTCCTTAGAAGCGGGCATCATGGGTTGCAATATTGTGGTAGGTGATAAAGGATTCACCCGGGAGTATTTCGGTGAGGACGCTTTTTATTGCGATCCCGGAAATGTGGAATCGATATACCAGGCTGTGCATCGTGCTGCTCAAAGCCCTTCACAGAAAAAATTACAGACCAGGATACTCGAACAGTTCACCTGGCACGATGCGGCAATACATACGCTGGCGGCCTATGAAAAGATCTTAGGGATCAACCCGGTGAATGAAATACAACCATTAAACTAAAAGCAATGATCAATATCGATTTTTTGGAAGCCAACAAAGAAAAACTGCGGATGGATTACCTGCTTGCGAAACCTTATCCTTACCTGGTCATCGATGATTTTTGTTATACGGCGAAACTGGAATCGCTCTATAACAAGATCCCTGAATTGAGTAATAAGAGCCGCGATTATATGTTTGCGAAGAACAAATTTGAAAAATCCAATTACCGGGAGCTGGGAGAAGAATTCCAGGAACTATACAATGATCTCAGTTCAGACAGGATGAACGCCTTTCTTAGTTTTATCGCCAACGAAGATGTATTTGTCGACCCGGCCAATCATGGCGGTGGCCTTCACCAGGGAAAAAAGAACAGCTTCCTGGATATGCACCTCGATTTTAACTATCACCCTTTACAAAAAGGATGGTACCGGAATATGAATCTCCTTTTGTACATGAACAAGGATTGGAAACCGGAATACAAAGGTCACCTGAAACTGGTGGACATGCGCAGCGGCGAAGAAAAAGAGATTGAAGTGCCCTTCAACAGGATGATCATACAGCAAACCCGGGCCTATACCTTGCATGGATATGAACAGACTGCGTTTCCAGATAATAAATACCGGACTTCGGTCGCTACCTATGCCTATACCAAACACAATCACCTGGTAGAAAAACCAAGGACCACCGACTGGCATGTAAATGAGGATAAGCCAGTAAAAAAAATGATCGCAGCAGTGTATGGCCCCGCGGTAAAAGTCAAGAATCTTTTTTTTGGCAGTGGTACTGCAAAGAATAAATAATCCCTGGTTCACCATGAAAATTGGAATAATTGGAACCCGCGGAATACCGAACCATTATGGGGGTTTCGAACAAGCGGCCCAGCATTTATCACAGGGACTGGTTGAAAGAGGGCATGAAGTAATTGTATACAATTCTCATAGCCATCCTTACACGGAAAAAAAATGGAACGGGGTCAATATTATTCACTGTTATGACCCGGAATACAAATTCGGAACAGCCGGCCAATTCCTGTATGACCTGAATTGCA
>JANOHQ010000247.1:0-28453 GCA_031406595.1 Chitinophagaceae bacterium | reverse complement strand
GTCCAAGATCCGGGTGATCTCTTCGCCATATTACCGCTTGACATCTTCCAGGGAGATATCTGTGTCTTCCACCGTATCATGTAATAAAGCACAGATGGTAGAACGCACCCCCAACCCGATCTCTTCGGCACAGATCTTTGCCACCGCGATGGGGTGTAAAATATAAGGTTCTCCGCTTTTGCGACGCATGGTTTTGTGCGCTTCTGCCGACATTTCAAATGCAGTGCGGATCAGGTCCTTATCTCCTGGTTTTAACTTGGTCTTCAACGTTTTCAGCAAGGAACGGTACTCCCGGAGGATCAATTTCTTCTCCTCATCGTCATTCAGGTTATACTTGGGTATCTGGGCTACAGTTTCCATTGTCTACGAATTTAATGATTTTTGCTAAGAGCTCAAAGGAGTAGAAAGGCATTGGCTAAGAGACTAAAAAGAGAATAAAGAGAAAAAGAGGGAACCCGCAATAATGGGAGACTAAAAGAACCTAAAAGTGTTTTGCATAATCTCTTTTAACTGCTTTTACTCTTTTTAGACTCTTAGCTTTCTCCCTTATCCGCAAAAATGCCCTACATTTGCAGCCCAAATTGCGGGTGTGGCGAAATTGGTAGACGTACCAGACTTAGGATCTGGCGCCGTGAGGCATGGGGGTTCGAGTCCCTCCACCCGCACAGACAGTTGTTTGAGGTTTGAGGTTTGACGTTGGATGTTAACCTCATACTTCAAACCCTGAATATCAAACAATCAATATGGCAACAGTTACCAAAGAAAACATCGGCGTACTGCATGAAAAACTGACAGTAAAACTGGAAAAGACCGATTACCTCCCTTCATTTGAAAAAGCCTTGAAGGAGTACAGCAAAAAAGCAAATATTCCCGGCTTCCGGAAAGGAATGGTGCCGTCGGGACTGATCAAAAAAATGTATGGCCCTTCTTTGTTCACCGATGAAGTACTGAAAACAGTTGACCGGGAACTGATCGGTTACCTGCAAAATGATAAGCTGGATATTTTTGCGCAGCCGTTACCATTGGAGTCAGATTTCGCCCACCTGGATGTAAACAATCCTGCTGATTACAGTTTTGAATTTGAAGTAGGAATGAAACCCGACTTCGTATTGCCCGACCTGGCCAAAGCAAAAACTACCCGCTATGTGGTAACGGTGAACGATGAAATGATCAACAACGAGATCGATCGTTTGCAGAACCGTCATGGCAACATGAAAGAACAGGATACGGTGAAGACAGAAGAAGATGTGCTGAATGTGATCTTCATGGAAGCAGATGAGAACGGGAATGAAACAGAAGGCGGGATCAAAAAAGACAACTCCTTACTGGTAAAATATTTTAAAGAGGGTTTCCGGAAAGAACTGCTGGGGAAAGTGACGAATGACTATGTGATCATACAACTGGATAAAGCGTTTGATCAAAAAGAACTGGATTTTATTCTCAGCGACCTCGGCCTTGATAAGAATGACCTGGCTGCCGCGCAAAAACATTTTAAGATACAGATCACCAAGATCGGTTTGCTGGAGAAAAGAGAGCTGAATGAAGATTTCTTCAACCAGCTTTACCCCCAGGGTCCCGATGGGAACCAGGACGTAAAAACAGAAGCTGATTTCCGTCATAAGATCGAGACGGAGATCCAGAATTACTGGAATGGCCAGGCGAATAACCAGATCAACGACCAGGTCTTTCACCAACTGGTGGATCATGCCGAAATAAAATTCCCCGAAGGTTTTTTAAAGAAATGGGTAAAGACACAGGGCGAACAGGAGAAAGATAAGGAACCCAAAACCGACGAACAGGTTGAAAAAGAGTTCCCGGCTTTTCTTAACCAGCTAAAATGGACCCTGATCTCCGACAAGATCGTCCAGGACAACGGTATACAGGTTGCACCGGATGAGATCAAAGCTTTTGCCAAACAACAGCTCTTCAGCTATATGGGCGGCGCCAACCTGAGTGATGACCAGCCCTGGGTAACGGATTATGTAGAGAAAATGATGAAGGACCGCAAGTACGTGGAAGATGCTTACAACCGCATCCAGACGCAAAAGATATTTGAATGGGCGGCAGGCCAGGTAAAACCTTCCGATAAAAAGATCAGTGCGGAAGAATTTACCAAAATGGTAGAAGAGCATCAGCATCATCATCATTGAACCCCTGCAATAAAGGGGAATGCAGGCACCCCCTGATAATATTTTAAACCCCGCTGTATGCGGGGTTTGTTTTTGGACACCTGTGACAATTAGTCAATATTGCGGTATTAGTGTCAGCAATTTTGTGGTTTTACCATTTGGACGGATATTTGGGGTGTTGCATGTCTGACGTTTACAGTTGAATGTTGGGATTTCATGATGACAGGAAACTTTGTTCCTGTCAGGAAATCCGGATCGCCAGGACTTTAAACGTCAAACTCTTAAACTTTAAATATTCCCCATGACATTTAATTCCGAGTTCGAAAAATATGCAGTGAAACATCACGGCATTTCCAGTAATACACTTCACAGTTATGCTTCGCAATCGGTAACCTCGATGACACCCAATATCATTGAAGAGCGTTCGCTGAATGTGGCGGTGATGGATGTATATAGCCGGCTGATGATGGACCGTATCATTTTCCTGGGTTATCCTATCAATGATGAGATCGCCAATATTGTAACAGCACAGTTGCTGTTCCTGGATTCTTCCGACCGGACAAGGGATATCAATATGTATATCAACAGCCCCGGTGGCAGCGTTTATTCCGGTCTCGGTGTGTATGATACCATGCAGTATGTAAGCCCGGATATCGCCACGATCTGTATCGGTGTAGCAGCATCCATGGCCTGTGTATTACTGGGTGCAGGCACAAAAGGCAAGAGAGCGGCGCTCAGGCATTCCCGTATCATGATGCACCAGCCCAGCGGTGCTATTGGGGGACAGGCCAGCGATATCGAGATTACGGTAAACGAGATCCGCAAACTGAAAAGAGAATTGTATGATGTGGTCAATCACCATACCGGCAAATCCCTGGAACAGATCGAAAAAGATTTTGACCGTGACCGGTGGATGACGGCAGCAGAAGCAAAAGAGTATGGCCTGGTGGATGAAGTGCTGCTGATGAACCCGAGGAAAGCCAAGAAAGAATAAGGAATAAGAAAGTGGTGATTCAATGAAACATTGATCCACTGAATTCTCCCTCTCTTGAAGGAGAGGGAGGCAGAGGGTGAGGTCACGGTTAATAAATTATAAAAGAAACAACACAAATATGAACCGCAAAAATTTTTTATACGGCGATTACCGCATGGATGACGAAGAAGAAGAAGAAAAAGAAGAGCGTCCGAAAAGCGACAGCGAGATCGGTATGTTCAACAAGAAACTGGAGAAATATTTCTTTGAAAAAAGAGCCGTCTATCTCTGGGGTGTAGTGGATGATAAAAGTGCCAAGGATATCGTCAGCAAATTATTATTGCTCGATTCCGACAAACCCGGCGAGGAGATCCAATTTTATATCAATAGTCCCGGCGGTGTGGTAACAAGCGGTATGGTGATGTACGATACCATGCAGATGATCAAGAGTCCCGTTAGCACGATTTGTATGGGTCTTGCCGCTTCGATGGGCAGTATCCTGCTCAGCGGTGGGGAAAAGGGTAAACGCTTTATTTTCCCGCACGGGGAAGTGATGATCCACCAGCCTTCTTTAGGTGGTCATATCCGCGGGGTAAGTGCCGACCTGGAGATCCAGGCCGAGCAAACCAGGCGGGTAAAAGAGATCGGTGCCGGGATCCTGGCTAAGAATTGCGGTAAAACAGTAGAACAGATCATGAAGGACTTTGACAGGGACTACTGGATGGACGCTGAAGGCTCTATCAAATATGGTATCGCTGATAAGCTGATCACCAAGCTATAAGCTCCTCTCTATTAACGATTTATATTTAATTTATAAATAAAACCGCCCTTCTCAGGGTGGTTTTATAATTTTGTGAGTTACAATTGCGTTCCCTAATCCGTTATACTCAAAAAAATGGCTAAAAATCCTTTACATTGTTCATTCTGTGGCCGTAGCCGCGACGAGGTGAAGATCCTCATTGCTGGCCAGGAAGGGCATATCTGTGAGAACTGTGTAGAACATGCCCGTGAGATCATTGACCAGGAGCTGACCATCAAAGACGATAAAGGCACATCTTCCTTCAAACTGACCGTTAAGAAACCCATCGAGGTCAAGAAATTCCTGGACGAATACGTGATCGGGCAGGATGAAGCCAAGAAAACACTGGCCGTTGCGGTCTACAATCATTACAAGCGCTTACAACAGAAAAATAATGAGCCGGTTTCCGCCAACAGCGAAGTGGAGATCGAAAAGAGCAATATCATCATGGTGGGAGAAACCGGTACCGGTAAGACCCTTCTCGCCAAGAGTATTGCCCGCCTGCTGAATGTTCCCTTTACGATAGTGGATGCGACCGTATTCACCGAATCCGGTTATGTGGGTGAAGATGTGGAGAGCATTCTTTCCCGTTTACTCCAGGTCTGCAATTACGATGTAACCGCGGCGGAGAGAGGTATCGTATTCATCGACGAGATCGATAAGATAGCCCGCAAAGGCGATAACCCTTCCATTACCCGTGATGTAAGCGGCGAAGGTGTGCAGCAGGGATTGCTGAAATTACTCGAAGGTTCGGAAGTGCTGGTACCGCCGCAGGGTGGCCGTAAACATCCCGAACAGAAACTGGTAAAGATCAATACCCAGAATATTCTCTTTATCTGTGGTGGCGCTTTCGACGGCATCGACCGTGTGATCGCCCGCCGGGTACAAACCAATACGATCGGTTTTAACGTGGATAAGGAACTCCAGGAAGACATGAAGAAGAACCTGCTCCGCTATGTGAATCCACAGGATCTGAAATCATTTGGACTGATCCCCGAGTTGTTGGGAAGGCTACCGGTGGTGACCCACCTGGACCCCCTGGATTCGGAAACGCTAAGAGCGATCCTTACTGAGCCAAAGAATGCATTGATCAAACAATATAAGAGATTATTTGAACTCGAAGGTATTGCCCTGACGATCGAAGAGCCCGTACTGAATTTCATGGTAGAAAAAGCTGTAGAATACAAACTGGGAGCAAGAGGCCTGCGGAGTATCTGTGAAGGAATCCTGACCGATGCGATGTTTGAACTGCCTTCCTCCAAAGAAAAAGAATTCAACCTCGACCTCGAATATGCCATGCGGAAGTTTGATAAGAGCAAGCTGAGTTTGTTGAAAGTTGCTTAAGAGGTCATATAGGTCAAATTGGTCATAAAAGTCATTAATGCCGGAACACTGAGCTCTGAGCTTGTCGAAGTGCCGGCATTTTTTGTTTCCCCAACTTCAAAAATAAATGTTCGCTTGTTGTACTGCAAACATTACATTTAAAAGATTCAGGAGTTTACCCGAAACCAAAAAGACCCGCCATGCCTCTCCACATTACGCGTTGCCTCCTGGTGGAAGATCGGATCAACGACGCGATTTAATTCCTGGTCACAAAAGATAAAATAATTTGGACAAATCACTTCGTATTTGTCGCTGTTAGCCAGCAGCAAGGCTCCCAGCAAGTATTGCTCATTGTAGTACCGTGCACACATAAAATCAGGATAATCATAGGGCAGGTAAACATCATGTATGTGAACGATAACACCCTTCCGTAATTTGGGTAAGATCTCCAGGAAAAAAAACAGCACATCGGAGTTGGGTAATAAGGTATGGGTCCCATCAAAAAAAACAATATCGTTCTCTTTTAATTCCCCGAAAAGTTCCGTCCCTAGTTTTTGAACTTCCACCGGGTATTGTTTATCTACTATACCGGAGACATCTATCCGGGGAAACGGATCGATAGAAATAATGTCGAAACCAAGGACGTTATCTTTCTTCGATCTGAAAGCAACCCTGGTGGAGGTGCCGCTGCCAATTTCGACATACTTCGCTGGTTTTAGTTTTGGCAGCAAAGAATAGAGCATAACCATATCTAGACCAGGTAAATGTTGATTATTCCATCCAGGCTCCATTGTATCACCAGCTTCACCATCTTGCCTGATACTGGCATAAACCGAAGTAAATTTCACCGTATACTCCAGCAGCTCCCTGTATAAGTTCCTGTTTTTATCTATGATGCCGTACAAAGCCTGGTGGGGTTGGTTTTCCGGGTAAAGACGCTGAGGAATCACTTTATAATCAAGGACTATTATGCGTCCTGAATTGTATAAACTGAGCCATATTTTCTTAAAGACATTCCGGATACTCATGATTACAATCTTTGGCCGCCTATACCGGTGTTTAGCCGTGCGTGCTTTCTTACTTTAAATTTACGATAAAAAAGTACGGTCATCAGGTAAGATTGTCGGGTATCAATTCAACCGGTCAGAAAAGTCGATGTCAGAATATCATTCCGGCATTTTTTGTTTCCCTAACTTCAAACTTTAAATTTTAAGTATGCAGGAACTCATCGACAAATTAAAAACAGAAGCGGGGCTGACCGACGAGCAGGCCAAACAAGCAATTGCCACCATCAAAGGTTTTGTAGTAGAAAAATTTCCCATGCTGGAAGGTGCTGTCAGCAATATTTTTGGTGGCGGTTGATATGGCTCACTAAAATTACTACCACTACCTGCAACCAGGCGACCTGGTTATTTTATGTCCTTGCAATGTTTTCCTTTGGGATTATTAGCTGCCTGGTAAGGGCTGATAGCACGGCTGCAGGCTTGAAAAAAGACACTTGCGATAATGAAGACAATAACAATTCTTGCTTTCATAGTAAACGGAATTTAGTTCCGCTAAAGTAGCTGTCCTTTTTTAAAGATGATACATAGAAATACCCCTGAAATATACTCACCTGTTTTGCAAAGATTCACACCGGATAGTACGAAGTAGTAAGGGAAAACACATATTGCGTTCAAATGCCCGTGTTATTCCCTAAATGATGACCTGATCTTTCTTACCGAAGGAAAGCTTCGCAGGTATTCCCTTATTTTGAGTCCTGACTCTTTTATATCTCCTTCCTTCCAATTACCGCCTGATGCGGCGGATGGTTTTAAAACAGAACAGGTTTCGTCTTTATCAGATACCGACCATGTAATCCAGCTTAATTGTTTTGCTTCCATCCAGTCAATAAATCTTTTCCATTCAGCATGATCGATCGGTCCATCACCACTGGCTTCCATGCCGGCTGATTCGGATATAAAAAGGGGCAGCCCCTTCCTGATCGCTTCGTCACAGCGGTCCCGCAACCATTGCTTATGTGTGCCGGCATAAAAATGCATGGTGTACATTAAATTATCATAGCCTTTGAGGGGGTCAGCAGCTGGTAAATGCACATCCTGGTCCCAGCGGGGACTACCAACCAATATTATATTATCAGCATCGATGCTGCGGATCGCTTTGATCACTGCTTCCGAATAAGCTTTTACTTCCGGCCAGGTCTCATGATCCGGTTCATTAAATATTTCATAGATGATATGAGGGTACTTTCCATAAATGGTAGCCATTTTTGTAAAAAAAGCGACCGCTTCCTGCTGCTGTATACCATGGCTGTGCCAGTCAATAATAATATAGATGCCCTGCCGGATAGCTGCATCCACTACTGCCCTGATCTTTTTTTCCGACCATTCGGGTAACGCCAGGTATCCTTGCTTATCATTCACTTTTTCAATGCCCATGGATGCCCTGACGATAGAACAGTTCCAGTCCTTGTACAGCGTTTTTACAGCACCGGCATTATAGAATCGGGGCCATAGATTATGCCAGCCAAAACTCATTCCCCGCAATACAACCGGGTCGCTGTTTTGATCCATCAACTGGGTACCTACTACTTTTAACTGGCCATATCTTTTTACTGGCTGGGCATCAGCAAGTACCGGGATAAAAAAGAAAAAGATCAAAACGGCCAGTAAATACGCAGATCGCATAGTGCTTATTTTTCACAATTTAGTTATTTGCATCGCCAATCGATCAGTTTCCGGCAACGGCTGGGCGAAGAGTAGCTTGTTTTGATTCGATGATAATTTCTCCTTGCTTCAACCCATTTGCTGTTGCTGTCAGTTTTATTATTCCCGGTCCGCCAGTTGCCTGCACGATCACCTGTGCCAGGCCACTGAATAATTTTCGCCGGTAAGCAGGTGCCGGTGTCAGCACCTGGAAAAGCCCTGGATCCATATTGATAGTTTCCCAGGGTTGCTTCTTTAATAAAGGAGTGGCTACAATGGCGATATGGTTGATACCCTTGTGCAGGATCGCAGCATCTAGCAGGAATGTGTTCCCTTTGAAGCTTTTGGTGATACGTGTGGCTATGACTTTCCCATTGATAAAAATAGACTGCTCCTTACCAAGACTGTTGTAAAAGAAAGTCACTGTCTCATTAGCCTTAATATCGGGCAGGTTGAAAGTTCCCCGATACACAATTGCCTTCACTTTTTCTCCAAAAGCCAGGTTACGTTCATCTTTAAAAGCAAATTGCCAATCGTTATCATTATAATTTTCTATGGTTTCCGTTGTACTTGTAATCACGTCAATTATTTTCTCTTTTAAATGCTCCACTGTTATGACCTTTATTGCTTCGAGGTATTTATCCGCTTCCAAAGAAGCCGGGTTGCCATTTCCTACACCTATTATTTTCCCCGGTCCCTGGATAGAGAATACAATTTCATCAGTGGCATCCGGCACTGGTAAATTATTTTTATCCAGTTCATCCACTGTTATCATAACGACATCTTCATTATCTGCGTTAATAGAATTCCGATTGGCAGTTAACCGGATCGCAGCAGGTGCAGTAGTAGTTTGAACTTTATCGGCAATCACCCTCACTCCTTTTTTAAAACCGATCGCTTCCACCGTTCCGGCTGTGTATTTTACTTTCCACTCCAGGTGCCCGTTTTGTTGCATCGCTTTTTTTCCGAGACTTTTCTTATTGAGATATAGCTCGACCTCATCGCAATTACTATACACCCATACGTCTATTTCCTGTCCTTCTTTTCCCGGGTGATTCCAATGGGGTAAAATATGCAGGGTTGTTTTATTCGTCCACCAGCTGCGTAAATAATATACATTATCCTTGAGAAACCCGCATTGATCCATCATTCCAAAATAAGAACCAATGGAAGGGAACCCGAAAGGCGTTGGTTCTCCCCGGTAATCGAAACCCGTCCAGATAAACATACCAGCGAGGTAATCTCTTTCCGCATAATGTTTCCAGCCTTCTTCAATACTTTTAAATGCAGGAAAAGGTTTTTTGTCGTAAGCGGCAATAAAGTGCTTGTTAAGATCATCAACATAAATACCACGGGTGGTGCGGGTGCTGCCCTCCTCTGTTCCCCAGCTGGGTTGATCCGGGAATTCTGCATGGTGCTCATCGGTATTGATCTGCCCGATATAATTATAGCCCATTACATCGATTACATTCGAAATTCCTTTCTGCCATCCACCACTTACAGCTGCGGTAATAAACCGGGTACTGTCGATTGACTTAGTATAAGCCTGTAAAGTAGCAGCGATCTTCGCCCCGAACTGGTTGCCCTCGATCGCCCATTCTTCATTACCGATACTCCAGCTGATGATACTGGGATGATTCCGGTCCCGCAACATCAATCGTTTCATATAATTGAAATCATTACCCGTAGCACCCATCAGGCGGTTTTCATCAATCACTAACATCCCCAGCCGGTCACAGGCATCTAATAGTTCCGGTGTTGGCGGATTGTGCGAACACCGATAGGCATTGCTGCCCATTTCCTTTAGTGCTTTGATCCGAAATTCCTGTAAGGCATCCGGCAGGGCCGATCCCACACCCGCATGATCCTGGTGATTATTAGTGCCTCTTATTTTAAGCGGTTTTTCATTCAGGAAAAAACCCAGCTTCGCATCAAAACGGATTGTACGAATACCAAAATTTGTTTCAACTTTATCAATTACAATTCCGTTATCAAGAACCGCTGTTATTAGCTTATATAAATAAGGAGAATCAACCGACCAGAGCAAAGGGTTCGTTACGGCCAATGAAAGTGGGACCGTTTTTTCCTGGTAAGAATGGAGTGAGATTTCCGGAACAGTTCCTGTTGCAACCGTTACTCCAGCCGCATTGATAACAGCTTGGACTACATCAACTGTTTTACTCATTTTAAATTCATTGATCACTGTTGCCTGTGCAGTAATAACAGCGGTATTCGTTTTCACTGCGGTGGTGACAAAAATTCCATCGGTTGCAATATGCAGCGGCGATGTCTTATTCAGCCAAACATGCCGGTAGATACCCGCCCCTTCATAAAACCAACCTTCCTCCATGGTAGCATCTGCCCTGACAGCGATGGTATTTTCACCACCATAATTCAGGTAGTCTGAAATAGTATACTCAAAACCGGTATAACCACTTGGCTCTATTCCGAGATAAAAACCGTTTATCCAAACAATGGAATTTCTAAATACTCCATCAAATGCGATGCTGATATGTTTACCCTCATCCGATGCAGGAATAGTAAATGTTTTTCGGTACCAGCCTACACTAGCCGCAGGGAAATTTCTGCCAATAGCTTTAAAGCCATGACTAAAGCTTGCCGAATTATCAAAAGGCTGCTCCACCGCCCAATCATGCGGCAGATCCAGTTTTCTCCAGGACCGGTCATCAAAACCAGCCGCTGCCGCACCATCGCCATAGCCGGCTTTTGTCAAATAAGAGAAATAACCGGTCCCGGTATTGAAATCCTTCTTTGTATCATAGGAATGCCCAAAAGCAAAACGCCATCCAAAGTCCATCAGCAGGTGTTCCCTGGGAGATATGATTTGTGAGGGTTGGGCAAAGCCAATAAGGGCAGCGGGTAAAAAAAATATTGTGAGTAGTAATCTTTTATTCACTGTATTTCTGATGATTTTAGTGATAAATTTAATTTTTCATTTTCATTACTATTTTTTTCCCGTTGTATTTTACGGTCTCATCTGCTTTGCTTTCAAAAGCCAATACAGCCGGTCTATTTTTGCTGACCCAAACAATTTTAAAAGCCCGTTGTTTTTCCATACCCATAAAACTTCCCTTTCTATCCTCAATGGTCAGCGTTTTGGCTGCTTCGCTGTAGTCGAATCGTATTGTTGAAAACTGCCCCTTCTCATAATTGTAATTCAAGCCCTCATCTTCATAAAGATCAAAAAAAGCATCCTTCCCGGTATAAACATAAATAGTAAATGGCTCCGTTGATCTTTCAGCAGTATACTGAACATTGGGGCCGCAGGGAATGATGGACCCCTCTCTTACATAGAGTGGTAGTTTTTCATAAGGGGCATCGGCCACGATTGCTTGCCCGCCTGCTAAATACTTACCCGTATAAAAGTCATACCACCCATTGTTACCAGGCAGGTAGACATTCCTGCTACGGCTTTTATATTCAGACACCGGGTTGACCAGTATGGCAGGGCCAAACATAAACTGGTCAGCAATGTTTAATACATTTTTATCTGTATTAAAATCCATCGGCAGCCCACGCATCAGGGTATAATCTTCATGGTAAGTGTTACCTGCCATCGAATAGATATAAGGCAGTAGGCGATACCGGAGTTTATTGTAATACAAAATACTCTTGTAAGCCGGGTGTTCATCCGGAGCGATGTTAAAGATCTCCCGGTAAGGGAATTGGCCATGCGCCCTGAACAAGGGACAGAATGCTCCATATTGGTACCAACGGGCATTTAATTCACGCCATTCTTCCAGGGTTTCACCTTTGGCATTTTCATACCGCGACTCTACGGAAAAACCACCAATATCAGAAGTCCAATAGGGTAAACCCGACATGGAAAAATTAAGGCCAGCAGGGATTTGGCTTTTCAAGTCTTCCCACCGGGATCCGATATCTCCGCTCCAGGTAGCTGCTGCATACCGCTGCAAACCTGCAAAACCTGATCTTGTCAATAAGAAAATCCGTTTATTAGGATCGACAGACCGCTGTCCTTCATAAATACCTTGCGCATTCACCAGGGAAAAAGCATTATAATTCTTTTCAGGGGCACCCAGGAAATTATGCCCGATCATTTCCTTTCTTTTTTCCGGTGACATATTACTATGAATATCCGGCTCACTGGCATCCATCCACCAGGCGTCAATTCCCTTGCTATAAATTTTATTATTGATCAGATCCCAAAAAGCTTTCCGGGCTGCAGGATTGAAGGGGTCATAAATAGCATTTTTAAATCCAAGCCAATCATTTCTGCCATCGAGCACATTTCGTTTTAAGATGTATCCTTTCGCATCCAGCTCTTTGTAAGCTTTCGTGTCTTCGTAAAACTTGGCCCATACGGAGATCATTAATTGTGTCTTGTAGGTATTGTGCAGAGTTTTGATCATGGCTGCTGCATCAGGAAAACGGGTCGTATCAAATTCCTGGCTGCCCCACTGCCCTTCTCTCCAGTAACGCCAGTCCAATACGATATTATCGATCCCTATTTTTCTTTTTCGGAATTCGGCTACGGTAGATAATATCTCTTCCTGTGTTTTGTACCGCTCCCGGCTTTGCCAAAACCCGAATGCCCACTTCGGCAACAGGGTAGCTTTGCCAGTCAACTGCCGGTAGCCGCTGATCACTTCGTCCATATTTTTTCCACTCACAAAATAATAATCAATTTTACTACCCGCTTCGGACTCAAAGGCGAATTCATTTTTTTGTTCTGCGGATAGGGGCTTTGCCCAGTCCAGCGCAAGAAAAGACTCGTTGGATAGCGGGTCCCATTCGATAAGGATCTTATGCCGGGTTCCTTTTTGCAGGTTCAGCTTGACCAATGCATTGGTTGCATTCCAGCCCTGCCGCCAGCGGTCAGCCAGTAACACATCATCAATGTATAATTTTACATACCCGGAATACCATAGATTAAAGATATGCTCACCCGTGAAACTGGTTTCAAAAGAACCCTCCCACTTTACGGTTGCATTTTCCAAAGCAATGCCTGCAGGTAAATCTTTTAACGAAGTGATATAACGATAGTCTATAAATGACTCAGGCCGGGTAGTAAGTATTTTCCCTTTATTCTTTTTATCATAATACACCGCATTGAGCCAGCCAATTTCTTCTTTTGGAGAAAATAATTTTAGGGTTGAAATTCTCTCGTACTCTTTTGTATCTATCGATTTCGTGATCGAATTATTATCCCATAGAATACCATAGTTGTTACTGGATACCATAAAGGGGATACCAACCTCCGTATTATACTGCGATAACAAAACTTTAGTGCCTTTATAATTGAATACCCCGTTCTGGTGTTGCCCAAGGCCATAGAAAGCCTCATCCTCCTTGCTGGTAAAGGATTGACGTACAATATAGGACTGCTCTCCCTCCAGTGTAGACTCTACAAAAGACTTTCCTCCCGTCTGAGATTCCTGCAAAATGATGGTTCCGGTCTTGTCAAAAAAACTGATCACCCCGGTAGCCATGGCAATGTTGGCAGTAACAGAGGGCGTTGATAATATCACCATTCCTTCCTGTTCCCTTATTTCATACTTTACCGGCGGATGATTTGCCTTCTGTATCATCAAACTATTATCAGCAGGAAAAATTTCAGTGGGACTGGCCATGATATGCAGAATAGCATCCGTCACTACTTCTATTTTAACCAGTTTTGCATCATTTTTACCATTGCCTTTAATAGCCACCTCTATACCATTACTTAGTTTACGGTAATTGGGAGTTGACTGCGCCCCTCCGGTAATCGTCACTAACAAACTAACTATCGTTGTGCAGAAAATGAGTTTTCTTTCTCGCATGATTTTCCAGGTTTTTATCTGTTAAACACAAGGCCCGTTACCACTTCATGATCCGTTTAATAGCGACTGTTAATTCCTTTGCTATTAATTGATGCTCGTCCAGGTCCGGGTGATAATCACAGCCCTTGTTATATTGCTTTGCAAAAAAATAAGTAGTTAGCTTTTTATCTCCGCTGTTATTCATTTTCATCTTAACGGCTGTGAGTGTCATCTTCATAAATGCTGCAAGTCTGGCATCTGCCATCGGGCTGCTTACTAATAGCAGCTGTGCGTTGGGATAATGCTTTCTGAGCTGTTTGATAAATAAAATATAGTTATCGCAAAAAGCAGCCGAGTCCTGTATCCCATCATTCTGCCCCAAACAAATCGTAACGATATCGGGCTGGTATTTACTAAAATCCCAATCGATCGTATCTTTACGCATACTGATCTTATCGAATACGGATTGCATGATAATGTCCATATTGCAGCAACTGTGCATCAGGCCAATACCAGAAACGGCTGACAAATGATATTGCGCTTTTAATATCCGGGCCGTAACAGCACCATAACCCATATAGGCATTGTGCTGATCCTGCCACACACCCTTACCACAGGGAATTTCGGACGCATCACTACTGGCGGCACAGGTGATGGAATTGCCAATAAATTCGATCTTTCTTTCAGGCTTTGCTTTGGGTTTTAGTAGTTTACTACACCGGATACCGACTAATTCGAGATACCCGATATTAGCTTCCGTATTCTTACAAATTGTCAATGTATGCACACCGGCTTCCAAACCATCGGCGACCACGATCGTATCCCTTGTCGCTTTTGTTTGTAATCGTTTTGCCACTCCATCCACTACCACTTCAATGTAGTTATGATTTTTGCCCCATAAGACCTCATCGTTCAGTATTATTTCACAATAAGGGCCTGAAAATCTGGTGCTGATATATACACCCGGTTGCCAGAACCGCGGAAGTTTAGGGTTGGCAAAATCGATCCGGCCTGTATATTGAATATTATGGTTATCGGCTGCAAAAAAAGAAAGTGCTGGCTGCTGTGCTATCGCAATTCCCTGGTGTAACAGGAAAACAAACAATGTGCTCAATAGAATTACCGGGCATACAAGATTGTTTCGGCTTCGCCTCGAAAGATAGTAGTAATATGGCTTGGTCATAAGGGCGGTTACTGGTAATTAAATTTTATTTTTTGCTTTCCAATGATCACTTCAAAGTCACCGGGCTCCGTCACTGTTTTTAACTGCGCATTGACAAAAGCCAGGTCGCTTTTGTCAAGTATAAAACTGACCGGTTTTGTCTCACCCGCCTTCAATGTGATCTTTTTAAAGGAACGGAGGCGCTTCATATTCGGTGTAATACTCGCATACAGGTCATGGGTGTATAATTCCACGGTATGTTTTCCATCCCTGTTACCCGTATTCTTTACATCAATACTCACGGTTAGTTTTTCGTCGCCTTTTAAGTTTACTGTACTGAGTTTCATGTCGCCGTACTCAAACGTAGTATAGCTTAAGCCATGGCCAAATGGGTATAACGGATTGTACCCGGTATGTATATCATCATTGAAAACCTCTCTTACATCTTCTGTTGGCTTGCGATCATAGAGTACTATTTCACCCATGCTGCGGGGGTAGCTGAAGGGCAAAATCCCATCCGGGTTATAGTCGCCGAACAATACATCTGCAATTGCTTCTGCTGTTTTCTTCCCGCTCCAATAGGCCATGAGTATTCCTTTTGCTGCCGGTTCAATATTGGTGATAAAACGAGGCCGCCCTTCTGTTAACACCAGTATCACCGGCTTACCGGTTAATGCCGCTGCTTTAGCCAATGCCTGTTGGTTTTCATCCAAAGCCAGTTCAGTCGTGTTACCAGGGCTTTCTGCATAGGCATTTTCACCAATGCATAAAACAATTACATCAGCCATTGTTGCAGCAGTAGTTAATGCCGTCGCATCAAAATTCATAGCATTATCGAATCCTTTCCCGGTACTGGTGATAACATTGCCGGCACCCACTTTTTCCGTGATCGCCTGCAAAATGGTCTTAGTGTCTGCAGGATACCATTGCTCCTCTTTTCCCTGCCAGGTATAACTCCAGGCACCATTTAATGCACTGATGCTTTGCGCTGATGGGCCTGCTACCAGTATTTTTTTATTTTTCGCCAACGGCAAAATTGAATGCTCATTCTTTAATAAGGTCATTGCTTCATGTGCTGCCTCTAAAGCCAATGCCTGGTAAACTGGTTGACCAAAGTTGGCGATGGCAGCGTGTTCAGGATATGGGTTATCGAATAATCCTGTTTTCATTTTAAGCAGCAGTATCCTTTTCACTGCATCATCAATACGGGTCATTTTTACTTCGCCTTTCTTTACCGCTTCGATCAATAGATCATAGAAGGAAAAGTCGCTGGGCACCATGCTCATATCGATCCCTGCATTAATAGCCATCACAACTGCTTCCCGGGGTGTTGCGGCTACACTGTGCCAGGTATGCAGTCTTTTAATATCTTCCCAATCAGTCACGATCACCCCTTCAAAACCCATCTCCTTACGCAACAGGTCGGTTAATAAATATTTACTTGCATGCACGGGCTCGCCATTTATTTCACTTGAGTTGATCATAATGGTAGAAGCCCCGGCTTTGATAGCTTCCCTGAATTGTGGTAAATAATACTCCCTTAGTTCTATTTCGGGTAGATAGATCGGTGTCCGGTCTTTCCCGGTCCGGGAGGCAGAATAACCGAGGTAGTGTTTCATACAACTGGCTACAGCCGTTGGATTGCGCAGGCCGTCTTCTTCATACGCTTTGATTACAGCAGCTCCCATCGTTTTACCGATATATACATCTTCGCCGTAGGTTTCCGGGAACCGGGACCATAGAGGCTGGCGTCCAATATCGAGGACCGGGGCGAAATTCCAGCGGACACCGGATGCTCTTAATTCTTTCGCTGCTACTTTGGTAATAGCTGCTACCAGCTCAGGGTTACGGGTGGCTGCCATTGGTAAATTATGGGGAAACAAAGTTGAACCTAATGTATAGGTCTGGCCATGTATGGCATCCAATCCGTAAATAACAGGAATTTTTAGCCGGGTGTTCTTGGCTTCATCCTGTATTTGTGTGATCATCCTACGCCAGATTTCGGCAGTTAATGCATGAGCTGTAGTATTTAATATTGAACCTACTTTATAATCAATCACGGCCTTTTTGAGCAGGGTAATATCCAACTCACCATCCTGGTTAGACCAGCCACCTTTTGCCACCACCGCTAATGTGACCTGTGTCATCTGGCCCACTTTTTCTTCCAGGGTCATTTGTTTTAAAATGGCCTCTGCCCTCTGTATATCTGTTTTATCCTGTTGGGCCATACCTGTTATTGAAAAAGCGATTGTAAGAAACCCTATAAGCGATTTTTTCATTATTTTTTTTTCGTTTTTTGTATTGGTTTAATGCTACTCAGCCTTAACAGCACCACATCGTGCGGCTGTACGGTTCCTGACCATACTTTCCTGGTATCCCCTCCTTCCTTTTTCATCCATACATCCCGTATGGCATGCGGCGTAGTCGTAAAATTGATATTGAGTTTTGAAACTGTATCTGTTACAGGGTTTTGAGCAAAATCATACGAAATCACCATGGGTTTTTTGCTACGGTTCAGAAAACAAATAGCTACTTCATTATTCGCCAATGGCTTTATCCAGGTATCAACACTATCTTTTTGCTGGTACAAATATCCCTGGATGCCCAATGAATCCTGGTCAATAGCAATCGCTTCTTTATCAGTAAGGATAGCAACTGTTTCTTTTGTCATACCCCGGAGATCATTCCCGGCGATCAATGGCGCCGCTAACATACACCACATCGAAAAATGCGCACGGTCTTCACTGGTACTCATCCCATGCCCTACTTCCATCATGTCGGGGTCATTCCAATGGCCGGGTCCGGCATACTGGCGGATATTTTTCCGCATATCCAGGATATAGGTTACGCCCCAACTCTTCCAGGTACCATGATCAAATACACAATCAAAGCAATTATAAATATCCCCGCTAATCCGCCATAAGTGACCAATATCTTTTGCCCATTCCCAGGGTTGATTATCACCCCATTCACACAAACTAAAAACCACGGGTCGCCCTGCTATTTTTAATGCCTTGCTCATGGTCCTGTATGCTTCCTTAGCTGTTATCCCTTCTGTATTGCACCAATCATATTTCAAATAATCTACTTCGAGTGAGGCATAAAGACGGGCATCCTGGTATTCATATCCCCGGCTGCCGGGATAGCCACCGCAGGTCTGCGTACCGGCACAGTTATACAAACCAAATTTTAATCCTTTGGAATGAACATAGTCAATGACCGTTTTTAAACCATTGGGAAATTTTACAGGATCCGGAACAAGATCACCATTCGCATTCCGCTCTTTGGCCATCCACCCATCGTCCAGGACGACATACTGGTAGCCCGCGTCTTTCATTCCGCTGGCAACCATATTGTCAGCAATTTCCCTGACTAATTTTTCAGAGATATTGGTTTGAAACGTATTCCAGCTATTCCAGCCCATCGGCGGAGTGGATGCCAACCCTTCAAATTTTTGAGCATTCGCATTGAAAGCAAAAATGATCGATCCGATGAACAGTAATTTTTTCATTGAAAGGAATAAGAATTAATTAATGAATAATGTCTTCATCATTTCATTCGCCACCAGTTGATTACCAACTGCAGAAAGATGTACCCGGTCTGTCGTCAGTAACCCTTGATCTTTATTTTCTGTATTATTTTTTTCTTCATATTGCTGCCACATGGCCCGCAGGTCTGCCAGGCCGCATTGATAGGTCGTTGCCAGTTTCCGGATAACATCACTGTATTTGTTCAGGTCATCGTCCTGCGGGTTGGCATTATTTTTTAACTCCCCGATACAGGCTGGGGTCGCCAATGCCAATTTTATTTTCTTTGCCCGCAATTTTTTAATAATGGCTACATAAAACTTTTCAAATTTCTCGATATCGGTCCCAATACCGGATGTTTTATGCCATATATCATTTACCCCAACATAGATGACAACGACATCGGGCTCTTTAGACAGTACATCTTCTTCGAGCCGCAGGTACAGGTCATAGACTTTATTGCCACCTACACCCGCCCCAATCAATTCGTATTTATCTTGTAATCCTTTTTCGTTGATCGCAGACTGGATCCTGTCGATATAACCACCCTGATTAATTCCCATCTGGGTAATCGAGTCACCAAAGAATACAATTTTTGTTTTTTTTACCGGTTGCATAGACGTTAATGGCACAAGAAAAAGAATAACTAAAAGTTGTTTCATCAGTAAATAGTTTAACTATGTAGTCCTGGTCAAAGTAGTATACAGATTATTTTTTGGCCACTGCAACAAAAACAGCCGCCATGGCCGGCACTGTCACCCGGATAGCCCCGGATGCTGATGCCGAATAAGCATTGATTGTTTTATAATTGGCAGGCCCACCCGATGCAAATGTTGATGTTTGCCCGTTCACCAACACTTTTCTTGAAAACTCACCATTATCTCCCGCACCTGTTAATGTGTACCAGTAATAGCTGAGCCCCTTTCTGAAATTATTTATTTTGATCTCTACCGCTTTATCCGTGGCTGATTTATTGACCAATGCAACTCCTACTTCGCCGGAGGAATAAGAAGAAGCATAGCTTTCAATATCCGTAGTGGACGAAGTCGAGCTAACCAACCGGTCGCCGAGGAATTTTTGAAAAAAATACATGTGGTAATAAGCGGGGCGGGGGTTCCATTTTGGTACAGCGTCCGGCTCATCCCCATTATTGAACATACCATGATCGTTGCCATTGTCCCACGCATTGGCCATATCCCAGCGGGATGACATGCCAAATTTATTTTTCAAGAGTTCTCCCAATACCAGGTCGGCATGCAAGCCATTGATATGTGATACCATCTGTTTTGAACTGACAGCAAAAATATTCCACTCATCTAATGCGATAGGCTTTTGAATGGCACCCCCGTTTTGTAATGTAATTTTTACAAAGTCCATCATTTTCTTTGTTTCAGTAGTAGCTGAATTCAGGATATCAATGGCATTGGAGTTCGTATTATAGGGTGTATAGTAACTATGTATCACATTATAATCTGAAGCGTTGTTAATGGCACCCAGCATACCCGTATTCCAATTCCGGTAAGTGCTGGTTTGCCAGGGCTGCGTTTCTGCTTCCACGGTAACAGCCCCGATATAAATTGTTGTACCGATCTCTGTAGCCGCCTTTCGCATTGAATCAGCAAAGACTTTAAAATGCTGGCCATACAACTGGCCACTTATATACTCTGGCTGACCATCCTGGTTATCAGATAACTTGATCCGGTAGCCTGCTTCCCATTCCCCAAAATTCTCGTTGCCAATTTCCCAATATTTTGTTCTGCCATTATCATAGCGCACCCAATCAGCTGCCAGGTGTGCAGCCGCTGCTACAGGATTAGCGCTTTTACCATACCGGGCATATCCATAGTTAATAGTGATGAGCCCTTTATTACCTGTTTGCTGCAACATGCTGTAGTAATTGTCAACCGAGAAGGTCCAGTTAGCGGTGTTTCTCCCAAACCAAAAACCCGATGGAGACGACACCCCGGCTGCATTCAACAGTTGAGCTGGTGCATCAGGAGGTGGCATATTGGGTTGAGCATTCCAGAAAAAAACATCGCTGATACTACCCCCCGGAAAACGGATGATATGCGGGTGGCTGGTTGTGATATGGTCCATCAGGGCCGGTTCTGTTACGATCTGGGTCATCCAGAGATTCGAATTACTGCCGAACAGCGAACGGGGAACCTTTGTAATGATAGCACTTCTGTCAATGGTGACAATATTACCTGCAGAAGCAGGTGGCACCATCGCTGCTGTGGATGGGGTGGCAAAAGTTTTAGGCTGCCAATCATCTAAAAAGAAACCTATGGTATTAGCTAATGGCGGATCAATGGCCGGCGTAATGACCACAGTCGTATCTCCCGGGTCTGGCGGCTGCGTTATGCCACTATTCTTCTTCTCGCAACCAGTTACAAGAACTGTTGCTGTTATCAAAGCAATTAACATAGTTTTCATTTATTTCAATTTTTAGCCTGTTATCCGTTTGATCAATTCCATACAGGCCCTGCTATTATGATAAGGGCATTTCCAGAAACCTGCTTTTTCTTTCTCTATAATGGAACCATCTTCCTGCACACCCCAGAACCATTCCCCGTTGACTGTATCCCTGATATGCTTTTTTATAAATTGCCAGCTATGCAAACAGTTATCCAGGTATTTTTTCTCCCCGGATAAGTGGTAGGCATTAAAAAAACCTACCATAGCTTCTGCTTGTGGCCAGGAATGTTTCTCCTTGGTCCAGTGAGCAGTTGCGGGATCAAATTCATACCACAGACCACCATCGCTGTCCAATGCTTCTGCGGCAGCGTCTGCCAATTGCAAAGCCATTGTTTCGTAATTTTCTATTAAGTCTGTATCCCCTGCCAATTCAGCACATTCATACAATAGCCAGGACGCCTCTATATCATGCCCGAAAGATTGGATAGTTGATTTAGGTTCCCACTCCTCGGTCATAAAAAGGTGGAGATGGTGATTTGTCGTATTAAAAAAGTGATGCTCAAAAACCTGTAATAATCCTTTGATCCGGTCCAGTAGTAATTCATCCGGCCATACCTGGTAAAGACCGGCATACGCTTCGATTATGTGCAGATGCGTATTCATGGTCTTTTTCTCATTGCTGTCTTTTTCACTTAACCGCAGATCGCCGGTGGTCTGCCATTCTCTTGTAAAAGCTTCTATATAGCCTTGTCTTCTTTTATCAAAACTGAATTTCTCAATAGTGGCAAATAAGTTTTTCGCCAGCTCCAACGCGGTAGCATTATGACTTACTTTATAATACGCTGCCAGACCATAGAGACAAAAAGCCAGGCCATATATTTGTTTTTTACTATCCAGTATATTTCCCTTTTGATCCAATGACCAGTACACACCACCATATTCCTGGTCAATAAAATGATCGGCGATATAATCAAATGCCCGTTTAGCAATGACAAGGCAGGGCAGGTTATCAACGTATTGACTGGCTGTAGAAAAAGTCCAGAGGATGCGACTATTTAAAACAACACCCTTGGGGGCCAGGTGATCAATGGTATTATCCGTAGAAACTGAACCATAAAAGCCACCTTTCCTTTCATCCACCATGGTATTGATCCAATAGGTCAGAATTTCGTCCAGTTCAAGGCGAAGCTCCTCTTTACAGGCCAGCATGGCTGCTATACTCCCGCTTTCTGTCAGGCTGGTTAGAGTCATGTTACTTACTTTGTTTATCAGTTCCAGATGAAACAGCAGAACTAACCAGGGTCTCCGCCTGATTTTTATCGATCAGTTCGACCAGTGTTTTTACCGTTTCCGCAGAACTAAAACCATCAGGTGGTGTGTTAATAACATAGTCCGTCAATCTTTCGATGGTAGATGTCGCCACATGCATTCTCGTATCAGAGGAAGCATAATAGATAAATACGGTGCCATCATCATCCAATATCCAACCATTACAGAAGACCACGTTGGACACATCCCCGGTTCGCTCCTCTCCTTCCGGTGCCATAAAATAGCCGGCTGGCTGGTAAATCGTTTTGGTCAGATCATGCAAATCTGTCATGAACATGTACAGGACATACCGCAACCCTGCTGCCGTATTCCGTACTCCGTGTGCCAGGTGCAGCCATCCATGTTTGGTTTTAATGGGTGCAGGACCTAAACCGTTCTTAGCTTCATATACAGTATGATATACTTTTTTATTAATAACCACTTCCGTTTCCACCTTCGCTTCTTCAATAGAAGGGCTTAAACCAAAACCAATACCGCCACCTTTACCGGCATTAATGAATCCATCCTGTGGTCTTGTATAAAAAGCATACTGGCCCTTTACAAATTCAGGGTGCAATACCACGTTGCGTTGTTGTGCAGAGTGGGTAACGAGATCTTTGAGTCGCTCCCAGTGAATAAAATCCCGGGTCCTGGCAATCCCACATTGTGCAATTGCCGCCGTCTGATCTGAAACGGGGGCCTGTGTATCTCTTCGTTCGGTACAAAACAAACCATAGATCCAACCATCCTCATGCTGTACCAGCCGCATATCATAAATATTGGTGTCCGGTATTTTTGTTTCAGGCATCACTACCGGGTAATCCCAAAAACGAAACCCGTCAACACCATTCGTACTTTCTGCCACAGCAAAAAAAGATTTCCGGTCGGCTGCTTCCACCCTGGCTACTATAATGTACTTATCATTGAATTTGATAGCACCCGCATTGAGTACCGCATTAATGGCAAATCGTTCCAGCAAATAAGGGTTTTGCCCGGCGTTCAGGTCATATTTCCAGAACAAAGGAATATGCGCAGCTGTAAGGATTGGATGTTTATACCGGCTAAAGACTCCATTACCGGGCTCCATTTTTGCATTCTTCCTCCGCAACAGTAAATCACTTTCTCTTTCCAAAGCTGCCAAGCGGTCATAAAATTTACTAGTCATATCCACGTATTTTAATTGCTAATTTTCTAATTTATTCCACCATGTTTTTTTGAGTATCCATACAATAACGATCAGTATAGCGGTTGTAATCAATAAGGGCAGTTGCATCCACAACACTACATACATCGGTAGTATCGTAAGGCATAGCTGCCCGATAATACCCAACACCACATTGAACATGTCCAGTTTAAACCGCTTATTCGGTTCAAAGGAAGGATCCTCCAGGATCACCTGCTGATGTACCGGTTTCCAAAAACCCCAGGGCTTTACGGTCCTATAAAAATTCTTTAACACGGCTTCATCTGTTGCAGGGGCTGTGTAGGTGCCGATTAAACAACCCGCTAGGGAGATCGCAAATAAGAGCGGCCAATAATAAAGCGGCAATGTGTCGGGAAGAATATAGGGGAATACCAATGCGGCAATAATACCACTTGCCATACCCCAGAAAAATCCATGCGCATTGAACCGCCACCAATACCATTTTAAAATATTTGCCGCTATGTAACCTCCATACAAAGCTCCAACGATCCATTGCAACATGCTGTTCACATCCTTGGTGTAAAAGCCTAGTACGATCCCGATCGTAACTACCAGTATACCTGACAGGTAGTTCATTCTCATCACTTTCTTTGTTGACGCTTCCGGGTTTACGTATTTCAGGTAGATATCATTCACGATATAGGCTTGTGCTGCATTCACCGTTCCTGAAAAAGTTCCCATAAATGCACCCAGCAAACCGGTAAGCACAAGGCCCAGTATACCCACGGGTAAAAATTCATTGATCGCGGCCGGAAGTATTTTTTCAAAATCAGTGACCCCGCCCGATTGCAGGTCCATCTGGTTATAATACAATAAGGCCAGTACAGTTAACCCGATGATCAATGAATACCGGACAGGCAATAAAATGATAGAAACAAATCCACTCATTTTGGAAGCCTCTTTTGGCGACCGGGTGGACAATATTTTCTGCATATCATAATTCGGTGCAGGTCCGGCCAGGCTCGCAAAAATTCCTTTGAACAACATCATCATAAAAAAGAAACCAAATACACCAAATCCATCACTATTGATCTTTTTACCCGCATCCGGAACGGTTTGGCTCCAGTCAAGATCCAGCTTCCAGTTAAACAGGGGCGTATCCCAGCCACCGGGCACATTCAGTTTTTGTCCTTTTAAATGTGTCATAGCAATCACCGCAACGGAGATACAGGCCACCGTCATGATGATATATTTTATAAAATCACCCAGAACAATACTATGCATACCACCCAATATGGAATAGAACATGGCAAACAGCGTAAAGATGATACCATAGAAATGCGGGACAAATTCTTTCGATACATGAAAGGGTATATAATTTTGAATTGCTTCCCAGGGAACGAATATTTCAATGAACTTGCCCAGGCCGATAAATCCATATGCTAAAAAACCAAAACAGCTTAACAGGGCAAACGCCACTACTACATTATGCGAAGCTTTCACGCCTTTCCCTATTTGCCCAAACCGGGTGGCCAGCCATTCTGCACCCGTAGTGGCATTGGAACGGCGTAACCACTTCGACAAAAACATCATTAAGAATACCTGGTTAAAGACCGGCCATAGCCAGGGTATCCAGATACTTTTCAGTCCATAAACAAAGCACAGGGCCACCATCCACATGGTGCCGCTGATATCAAACATATCCGAAGCGTCGCTCATACCTAACATATACCAGGGAAGCTTCTTCCCTCCCATCAGGTAGTGCTCTTTATTCTGCCTCGCCTTTTTACGCATTATCCACCCGATAACAACCATGGTGGTAAGGTAAAGCAGGATAATACTTATATCAATCAATTGAAGCTTCATCAGTGGCTTTTAGTTATAGCGGCTATCTTTTTTTATCCTGCCGGTGGTCTTAATCAGTTAAAAAATTGGTTGCAGGCTGAAGAATCAACCCGCAACCAGAAAACTAACGCTTGCTGCTTATTACAAAACTATTTGTATACTTTTTCATTATTAATATCTTTTTCAAATAAGGTAATATCCAGTTCATAAAATCTTACAAAATCAGCCTGGGATATTTGCCCCTTATAAGGTACATAGTAATGCATTTTATTATTCCATTGGGCTAACCCATGATTACGCCATAACAGTACATAAGAAATTCTATTACTACCTATTGCTTTTAACAACGTCTCCGTCCACCAATCAGCATAGGGAATAGCCTCGTAGCCGGTTTCTGCCAATGCAGTTAGTTTATTCTTTTCTTTGCCTATTTCACAGATCATCGCCAGCAGGGAATTATTGTTTTTCACAAACCAGTCGTTTTTTTTCGGATCATCATATTGATAAGTATCATAGCTTAAGACATCTACCACCTCATCACCAGGATAGCGCATCAGGTACTCGTCTTTGGTTTTAAAATCCCCTCCCGTGTTATACACATAGATAAGGTTGTGACAATTTTTTACCGTTTTCAGGTAGTAATTTGTAAACCGCCACAACACTTTAAAGTCATCCGGTGTACAGTTATTACTACCCCACCAAAACCAGGTTCCAGTTAATTCATGTAAGGGTCTGAAAAGAACCGGGATCAATTCGTTACTATCACCTTTTAAGGATAAGAAAAAGTCCGCCGCCTTATCCAGCCATTTTTTATACAATTTATGATTGATACCCCCGGGTAAAACAGAAACAACCGTTCCCTGTGTGGTATCCCATGATCCGCCACCCGTAAGCGGGTTATCCATATGCCAGCTTACTGTAATAACGCCTCCCCGTTTGTATCCCTCTTTGATATACTGGCGCATTTTCTTAAAGGGCACCCCATCAATATTCTTATCATTATTTTCTCTTTCCAACCCGCCCAGGTCCCAGCCATACAGCGCCGGGTAATCGCCACAGGCCTCTTTCACATCACTCCTTTCTTTTTCATACCGCCAGTTTACACCATAAGCCAGGTCATCCTGGTGTCCAAACAGCCAACCTTTTTCTGTCAATTTTTTTAAATTGCTGAATAAGGCTTTTGTTTCAGGAGTTCCATCCTTATCAGACAGTCCGGATAATAGAGGCTGCGCCGTACCTGGCACCCCCATCAGTAAGAAGCTGGCCACCAAAAAGCTTATACTATACTTTCTGTTTCTCATGACTAATTTTTCAAACCCTTCGCATAGTTTTTTATTAATTTCCAGGTAGTGCGATCGCTTGCAAAAACTGAATTCAGTCCTTGCTCTTCCATGGGCGGATCACCCAGCAGATCATCCCCTTCTTTCCAAAAAGCTGTTGCATTTTTGGCCGGCTTACCAAAGCCACCGAATGCCCAAAAATTTATTCCTACTGTTACTGAATTGTCCTTTTTACTTTGTACCAGTATTTTTAATACCGATTCAAAATATTGGTCTCTGAAGCGGGTGGAGGATCCCGGTAAGAATGAAAAGCCATCTCTTGGCAATCCAAACTCTTCTATCACCAAGGGCTTCTTTATTTTCACCATTACAACTTCATGCAACCTGATATAGTCAGCCGTTTTAGTGACCACGGCAGGAAAATCGATTATAAAACTGCTGTCTTTAAACCAACTCCAGTTCTTTGGCCAGATATGAATGGTAGCATAGTCGATATTCTTATCGGTATGAACTTCTTCAAAAACCCCGATGCTTTCTGTACCCATATATCCTTCCGCACCGATTGTCAGCAAATGATGCGGATCTGTCTTTTTTATCAAAGCACTGGTTTGCCGTAAAAATTCCCGGTAGGCATCAATCGCAACGGGCTTCATAGGTCTTGGCTCATTGGCTATCTCCCAGGCCATTACGGCTTCTTCATCGATGTACTTTTTTTGACTTAGCTTATTCGTACGCTGCAAAACGTATTCAATAAATCCCCAATAATCCTCTTTGCATACCTGGCAACTATAAAACAGACTTCCGATTGCCTGGTACTCTTCCCAAGGCAATTTTTTTGCAAGATCTGCATCACTGATCTTATTCCGCCAGTTCAGGTATTGCAAAAAACCACCGCTCCATTCCCAATTATTACTAAAATAGAAAACACCATACATTTTTCGTTTTTGCAACTGCTGCAATAAAAAATCCATACCTTCCATTACAGCCTCATTATAACTTGCCGGGTCTGTCTGCACTGCCGGATGCACGGGCATCACTCCATTAACGAGCTTGCCTTCACCCTGTGCACCGATCAATACACGGATATTCGTAATACCCTGTGCTTTTAAAAAATCCAGCTCCTTCAATAATCGTTTCCGGTTGCCGCCGTCCTGATCTGTCATTCCCAGCAGGTTAGCATACCACATATTGGCTCCCACAAAATGGTACGGCTTATTACCGATCATCAACCGGGTATCCTGTTGTTTTACAAAATTGTTTTGTGCAAACAGTGAGCTGCTTACACTTATTACAAAAAGGAGAAAGGGTATGCCAATTATTTTCTTCACGCTGTTGTTGCATATAAAACGTCGTTCCCGAACAAAGGTCAATTGGTTATGTTCCGGAACGACGTTTATTAAATCAATACTAAAACTACTTTTCAAAAAAAACCTGTCTTATACTACTAATTGATCTTTACTATCCTGATATTATCGAAAGCAATATCTATCCCCACCATAGAAATTGCTTCGGGGCTTGAGGGGTTTTGCAAAATGATAATTAAATCTTGGTTTTTGAAATCGGCATACTTGGTAAACCATCCACCGAAAGCTGCCATTGGAAGGGTAACAGTTCTCCATTTACCGTTCGTTGTAAAGGGGGTTCTTACACTGGTAGAGCTATTCCACCAGGGATTCCAATAATTGATACCAGCATCATTCCAGTTGGGTTTGAAATTAATGCGCCCGGTATTTATTGTTCCGGGAACCGCCACTTCAAATTTTATCGCCAGGTTTGCTTTGCTTTCGTTATCCGGTATGTCGTTGGGATAAACAGAGGCCCAACCACTTAAAGGCATTACCGACTCATCGATCCACCAGCTGTCAGGTCCAAAAGTCCCGCCCCCTTTCATATGCAGGTATTTGGTACCGTTATTCTGTATGGCCGGGTAAGAACCTGCTGTTTCTGTGAAAATATAAGGTTTACCCCATCCCCCCTGGTAAGCATCCTTACTGTCCATATCGCAAATGACATGGGGGGTATCATACACTACAACGCCAAGAGAAGAGCTACTTACG
>JANOHQ010000026.1:0-9909 GCA_031406595.1 Chitinophagaceae bacterium | reverse complement strand
CTTCCATAATCTCCAGCAAAGCGGATTGTGTTTTGGCCGGGGCACGGTTGATCTCATCGACGAGGATGATATTGCTGAACACCGGGCCTTTCTTAAATTCAAAACTTGCTTCCCTGGGATTAAAGACAGGCGTGCCCAATACATCCGAAGGCATCAGGTCGGGAGTAAACTGTATCCGGGAAAAACCGGCATTCACGCTTTTGGCGACGAGTTTTGCCGTGAGTGTTTTAGCCACACCCGGCACTCCTTCGATCAGTACATGCCCGTCAGCCAGAAGCGCTGCGATGATGAGTTTGACCATTTCATCCTGTCCAACAATGATCTTCTTGATCTCGTTGCGGATCGCAGTGACGGCATTGTTCAATTCCGTGAGGTCGGTGCGTTGCTGAAAAATTTGTTCTTCCATATTTCGTGTTTATTGCCGCCCTTTCTCCGCACTCATCGAACGAAGCCGGGTGAGGCTATGCTTTTTTATAAAATGCTTCCAGTTGTTTATGAAAATCGGCCAGTTGCTTATGATTGATACCCGGTGCATCATCAATATACAGGATAAAAGAAACGATTCCACGTATCTCTGCTTCTTCCACACCGGATTTATGCTGCAGCTTCCTGACAAACTCATCATCCAGCAAACCCGTCGGTAATTTATACTGGCTCCGCACATGTTCCAGGAAATATGCCGACATTTTCCGGGCAAGATTCTTATGATCTCCCTTGTCAAAATACAGCCTGCCGATCGTTCTTACAAAATCCAGCGAATCATTCCTGGGCTTTGCCACCACTGGTATGTAACGCTGCTTTCTCCGCATCTCCAGTAATACATACAACAGCAGCGTAAAGATAGCTGTTAACAGGGCGGCTTTTAATCCCGGGTAACGCGACAATACACTGAACCATCCCTTCTTTTTTTCATTCGGTTCGTCGAGTAATTTTTTACTGAGATAATACTCATCCCAGGCGATCCGGGTCGTTTTCGGGTTGATGACCGAGATCGCTTTTTCATAGTAGGTGAGGTTTTCTTTGTGTAATAAAAAATAATTACTGAAGGCCAGCGGTGCAAGGTGTACGTACAGGTTTCCTTTGCCCGCCCTCAGGCGGATAAAATTAGGTTGTCCCGCTGCGTCCTCTCCCAGTACTTCCGTGGTGGCTTCATCTATTTTACTGAACGAGGCATCCATTCTTTTACCCGGGTACACATACCGCATCTTCTTTTCAAATGGAGGATCGGTCAGCACCAGGTCCAGGCTATCGGCCACCACCCTGTTATCCTCATAGTAAGAGGAGATCGCCGATGTATTCACTTTGCAATCCAGGAACTCTCCCGCCGAATAAGACAGCGTTCTTGCGCTGACGAACACATCATTTCCCTTCTCCATAAAATTGACCAGGTTCTTCATCTCCGTTTCATCGGCATTAAATTTACCGGTGATAATGATCAGTGCCTGGTTGGTTTGATCCGAAGAAAGCGAATCCCAGTAACCGGGTTCATCGCGGTTGACACGGACACTGGCGCCCGGGAAAAGATGTTCCAGTCCTTTATACGCCACAAAAGTGCCATACGGGATTTTATCCTGCCGGCGGAGGGTGATCCTTTCGTCCAGCTTCTTTTCGTTTTTATTATTGCCGGTAAGGACCAGGGCAATAATTCCCCCGGTCAGCAGCACAGCCAATATATATGGAAGGTGTTTTTTCAATTTTATCTCAATTCTTTATCAAACTGGTCAAAATCATTGCGGATCATTTTATAAGCATCCTCGCTTACATTAAACTGTCCATACCAGCTGTATTCATAATTGCGGGTTACCCGGAAGAAATTATTATAATACCCGGTGGAATGCAATTCCATTAAATAGTCAAGATTGGTCTTATCCTGTTTGTAACGGATGATATTCTTTTCCGACATATTCTTCAATAGCCGCAGGAACAAAAGCCGGATAGCAAGGCGATAATTGCCTTGTGCCGCGGCTCTGTCAATATCTTTCTGGTAGTTGATCGCAAAGATGTCTTCGGTGATCGTTTCGTCCATGCCTCCTGCTTCACCGGTTAGCTGGTTCTTTTTACGAAACAAACCGACACTGCTGCTGCCAAGGTACATCACCAGGCCAGCTGCAAAAACACCGATGATAACGACCCATAATAAGACCTGGAACCAGGAACGTCTGCCCACAGGTGTATAGTCTTCCTCCTCTTCTTTGATCACCGGTTCATTTTTTCCCTTCTTTGCTTTCTGACCCTTCTCCCGTTCCTTTACTGCCTGTTGCGATTTTCCTTTCTGCGGTTTGATAGTGGTATTCGAATACCAGAAATCTTCATCATCCCGGAACTTTTGTACAATGGCCGGCGGAAGGGTTCGCTCTTCAACCGATAAAGTGTCCGCCCGGTTGTTAAAATAGCGGCGGGGGGTTTCTTCATCTGTCGTGCCCTCATCAGGTACAACATCGGTTACTTCCGTAGTATCATAAATGATCTTATCATCCTGTGCCCGTGAAGCCAGTGAAAAAAATAGCAGGAGAATGATGCCGGCTGCTTTGCGGGTATGTAGTGTAAATAATGACAGCACTATACGTCCTCCTCGTTTAACTGTACTGATAATTTCTTACTCAGCCGTATGGGATAGATCACAAAATACCATACCACGAACAATACGGATAAACCAAATATAATGGTGGTGAGCCAGGATATATCATTATAGAGGCGGGTTATAAATCCTTCAAAGAAAGCCGCCAGTGCAAAAACAGGCAGGAGCCCGACCATGATCTTTACCCCATCCTTGGCACCTTGTTTGAGTGCATCGATCCTTCGTATCGTTCCGGGGAACAAAAAACTTTTTCCCAATATCATCCCGGCCGCGCAGGCGAGAATGATCCCGGTTATCTCTAATGTTCCGTGTACAAAAACAACGAGCCAGAAATCAATACCATAACCTTGCTGGGAAAAGAACTGGTCAAAGGTTCCCAGCATCACTGCATTAGAGATAGACATATACATGGTAGGGATTCCGCAAAAGATACCGGACGCAAAAGCGAGGAAGGACACACGGATATTGTGTATCATCAGGCTGATCCAGCTAAGAAAAGGATTTCCGTGTTCATAGATCCCGAAAGGATTTCCTTTGGCAATATTTTCCTGGGTATGATCTACATAATCATCCCCGAAAATACTCCGGGCCACTCCTTCATCACGGGCAGAGGTAAAATACCCGATCACAAAAAAAATAACAAAGAATATAAAAGAGAACAATACCACTTTATGATGTTTGCGGATCGTCAACGGCAGGTCATACTTCCAGAAAGTGGTCAGCCGGTTTGATTCTTCTTTTCGGTTTTTATAGATATCAAGGTAGATCTTGGAAGCTTCGCCGTTAATAAAACCAGTCACTTTACCGGCAGGATAAAATGTTTTGGCATATGCCAGGTCGTCCACGAGTTGCGTAAAATCGGCTGCCATCTCATCAGGATCATCGGAGGGCATTTGCTGGTTTCGCAGCCAGCGGTCCTTGTTCTTTTTTATAAAAAGGGCTTCTCTCAAGTGCGGTACCTGTATTTGGTTGTAAAATACTGCATTTAGAAAAGATAAAAGCGCTGAACCTAAATTTAATAAGGTAAAAAAATATTAATTTGAACCCTTAAACGAGTGCAGGGCATGGCGGTTATCAAAGTACCTACCAATTTTAATATCGATGTGGAATTTGAGATCCCGGAATTTTACCGTCGGCTCGTCTCCCTGCTGATCGATATACTGATCCAGTATTTCTACCTCCGGATAGCCGGTGCGATCTTTGAGAGCATTCAACGGAATAGCGAGTGGAATAACGATACGTCTTATAACCTGCAGGCGGCACAGCTATTATTAACATTACCCCTGTTGCTATATCATGTTGTCATGGAGATCACCATGAACGGGCAGAGCATTGGTAAAAAGATCATGAGCATCCGGGTAGTGAATGAAAATGGCGGCCGCCCCAGCATCAGCCAGTTCCTGATCCGCTGGTTGCTCCGGGTTTCCGATGTATGGATCGCCTACCTGGTCCTCCTGCTCCTCAGTTTGCCCGAACTCCGGGCCGACCTGGAGACCAGTTTTGTGCTGTTGGCAGCACTTGCGTTTGTGATCACCGACATCGTGATGGTGGTCTCTTCCAAAAAAGGACAACGGATCGGGGATATCCTGGCCAAAACGATCCTTATACGTATCAATACAAAAGGTAATATTGAAGACACGGTATTTATTGATGTAGCTGATAGCTATGTTCCTGCTTTTCCCCAGATCATGCAACTGAGTGATAAGGACATCAATGCCATTAAAAGTATCCTGGAGACAGCCCGGAAAAAAGCGGATTTCACGATGGCAGAGTCAGCGGCCTATAAAATAAAAAGTCACCTGAAGATTGAGTCCAGTATGCCGCCTTTTGATTTTCTCGATGTGTTATTGAAGGATTATAATTATCTCTCGACAAAATAGATTCCCGGTATTGGGCTAAAGCCCTACTCACGCACAATCACTCACCACGGGTTGAAACCCGTGGCAATTAACTAAACACTGTGAAATAAAAAATCCTTTGCAAATGGGCTTTAGCGCAATAAAGGATCAATCTCCGGTAAGGGTAGCCAGAAAGCCGATAGCCATAAGGGCCAGAAAAATGATCGTGATCACACCCAGGTAACGGAATGTCTTTTTCAGACTCCTGAACGATTCAGACAAGAGCAGTTCATCACCTGCCGCCAATGCCTGTTTCATCTTATTGGCAAACTGCAACAAAAAAAGGCATGGGAAAAAATATAGTAGTCCGGCAATTATATACACAACGACCATGCCCGCTCCGAGTCCTTCGGCCGTCATGTTTGAATCTCTATAGATTTCTTTAAACTGCGGATCAGTCCTGGTAACGACCAGGGCCAGATAAGAACCTGCAACGACCATCAATACAATTGCAATGATCCCGCAAATAGCCAGGAACCTGGCCCATTGGGCCGTATCTGCCAGTTGAGATTTCGCATCCTGCGTCACCTGCAGGTCAAATAGAGTATCGGTTGATTGCTGATCCATAATAGTTATTATTTATGCTAAATATACCGAAAAGAAAAAATGACCCGGGTGGGAATATTTTCCATTTTTTGTGACTATCAAATCAGACCGCTATCAATATGCACGTGCAAACAATACCCGCTGAGAAGATGCATTACCGGTCAATATACATTTCCCATCTTCCTTTGTATTGTTCAATGGTATACAACGGATCGTCGCCTTTGTTTTTTCTTTGATCGCTTCTTCCGTTGCTGGCGTTCCATCCCAATGCGCCGAGATAAAGCCGCCTTTTTCATCGAGTAATTTTACAAACTCATCCCAACTGTTAGCTTCCGTGATATGGTCGTCACGGTACAGTTTTGCCTTCTCAAACATATTCGCCTGTATCTCTTTCAGAAGCGTTTCCACATACGGTGCAATCCCTTCGAGATCGATCACTCTTTTTTCTTTGGTATCCCTTCTTGCGATCTCCACTACATTCTTCTCCAGGTCACGGGCACCCAATGCCAGTCGTACCGGTACGCCTTTCATTTCGTATTCGGCAAATTTCCAACCGGGACGGTTATTGTCGTTATCATCATATTTCACCCGTATACCCAGTGCTTTTAATGCTGCAATGATCTCCTTCGCCTTCTCATCGATCAGTGCTTTTTGTTCATCACCTTTATAGATCGGAACGATTACCACCTGCTGCGGTGCTATCCTTGGAGGTAATACTAATCCCTGGTCATCGCTGTGTACCATTACCAATGCCCCTACCAGTCTTGTGCTCACCCCCCAGCTGGTAGCCCATACATGTTCCAATTGGTTTTCTTTATTGGAAAATTTTACATCAAAGGCTTTGGCAAAATTCTGCCCGAGGAAATGCGAGGTGCCTGCCTGTAATGCTTTGCCATCCTGCATCAGGGCTTCGATACAATAGGTATCTACGGCACCGGCAAAACGCTCGTTGACAGACTTGACGCCCCTGATCACCGGTACGGCCATGAACTCTTCCGCAAACGTTGCGTAGACTTCCAGCATTCTCTCTGTTTCTTCAATCGCTTCCTGTGCAGTGGAATGTGCTGTATGTCCTTCCTGCCATAAAAATTCTGTTGTACGCAGGAATAATCTTGTGCGCATTTCCCAGCGCACCACATTGGCCCATTGGTTGATCAATAAAGGAAGATCACGGTAGGATTTGATCCAATCCTTATAGGTATTCCAGATGATCGTTTCGCTGGTTGGGCGAATGATCAGTTCTTCTTCCAGTTTCGCATCGGGATCTACAATGATACCGCCGCCATTCGGGTCATTCTTCAAACGATAATGCGTTACCACGGCACATTCTTTCGCAAAACCTTCCACATGGGCCGCTTCCTTGCTTAAAAAACTCTTGGGGATGAATAATGGAAAATAAGCATTCACATGCCCGGTATCCTTGAACATTTTATCCAATGCATCCCGCATATTCTCCCAAAGGGCGAACCCATAGGGCTTGATCACCATGCATCCTTTAACGGCCGAATAATCGGCTAATTCACCTTTTAAAACGAGGTCATTGTACCACTGCGAATAGTCTTTCTCCCTTGGCGTTATCTCTTTACTCATGTTAGTTCTAAATTTAATACTTACCGACCTTTAGAATTAAATTAACACAGCATACCGCAATAAATTCAACAAATGGTGAAATATTTGTAGTATGAACGCAAACGTTTGTGTAGCTTTAATCCCGGAAACAATCGGGGCACAAAAGTAGTAACTTCAATTTTAACCCGAATAAACCATTTGCCATGAAATCAAAAATTTTACTCCTGGCATTAACTGTAGCCTTTCTGAGCAGTTGCACCACTTCTTACAAGTCCGGACAAACCCCTGATGATGTGTATTATTCCCGTTCCCAGCCGAAGGAAGAGTATGTGAATGTAGAAAAGCAGGATGATCGTCAATACCGGGACAATGATGACAATTACTACGAAGACCAGTACCTGCGGATGAAAGTAAGGAACCGTTACCGCTGGTCGGACCTTGACGATCCTTATTATTTCAGCCGCCGTTATAATTACAGTGCGTACAATTGCTGCTGTTTTGGTAATCCCTGGACACCGTCTTCTTACTGGAACAATCATTACAACCCCTATTACAACAGCAATATTATCATCAATCCGAAGACCAGTGTTGTGTATACAGGCCCCCGGACCTTTAACCTCAGTTCGTATAACAATAATGCGCTAACCAACAGTAATTACAGCAATCCAAAGGTTAAAAATAACGGAGGGAATAACAGCAATAATAACGGTAGCAATACCTATTCACAACCCAGGAACAGCAATAACAATAACAGCAATGCGGGTAATATCCTGCGGGAAGTATTCAAGGGTAACAGTTCAAGCTCTTCGTCCGGGAGCAATAACAGCAGTTCCGGCAGCTCGAATAACAATTCGTCCGGCAGCAGCTCAAGCAGTTCGAGTTCTTCTTCCAGCAGCAGTACTCCTGCGCCGGTAAGAAAGTTCTAAACAGTTGTTTGATCACTGTGTAACAAGTAAACCCGTTCAGCTATCCTGGACTCAACATTCTTTACTATCAATCATATTAAATGAGAAAGCTATTTTTCATACTGACCCTTACTGTGCCTGCCCTGTCCGTTTTTGCGCAGGAACCCGCTGATGCGCTTCGTTTTTCCTGGACCACACCTGGTGGAACGGCGCGGCAACAGGCCATCGGGGGAGCGATGACATCATTGGGTGGCGACCTTTCCGCTATGTTTGTAAATCCCGCTGGTCTTGGTTTCTACAAGACTGGTGATTTTGTGATCAGCCCCGGTATTAATTTTCTAAAGAACAAATCCACGTACTACGGCCGTACTGAAAAAGACAACAGGACCGGTCTTTCATTCGGAACGACCGGTGTGGTATTGGGAACAGAGACCAGGCGTGGAAAAAATAAAAGTAAAACGATCGCTTTTGCCTTTGGGATAAACCGGACCGCCAGTTTTGGCAGCAATATCCTGTACCGGGGATTGAATACGCAGAGTTCGTATTCACAAAAATTCCTGGAAGAGATCGGGAATGATGGAGACGGCAACAGCGTAGCAGGTAAATATCCATTTGGTGCCAGCCTTGCTTTTAATACCTACTGGATCGATACGATCGGGGGTGGTACCAATCCTAATTTCAATTTCCAGAGCAGGGCTACCGTGGGAAATTTGATACAGGAACAGGTCGTTACCAATCGTGGTGGTATCACAGAACTCGCTCTGGCATTTGCCGGCAGTACCAACGACAAATTCTTTTATGGCGGGTCGGTCGCCCTGCCTTTTTTACACTATGAAAAGGAATCAAGTTTTACAGAAGCCGATGCCACTACCAATACAGGGAATAAATTTGACTTTGGGCGTATCGATGAAAACCTTACCACCAGTGGCGTGGGGCTGAATGGTAAATTTGGTATCATTTATAAACCGGCAGAATATGTGCGCCTCGGAGTCGCGGTCCATACACCTACCTTTTATATTATGACGGACCGCTACAATGCTACCGTAACAACGAATACGGAATCCTATAAAGGAAACCTGACCCAGTCCTCCGGAGACTTTACCAACAATACGGATGCGGAATTCAAATATTACCTGATCACGCCGTATCGTGTAATGGTCAGCGCTTCTTATGTATTGCGGGAGATTGAAGATGTGCGGAAACAAAAAGGGTTTCTGACCGCTGATATTGAATATGTGAATCATAAAGCTTCTTCTTACAGCACTGACCCGGAGTCTGACAATACCACGGAAACCAAATCGTATTTGAAATCCTTGAACCAGGCGATCGACAATGCTTATAAGGGAACATTCAATTTTAAAGCAGGCGGTGAGTTAAAATTCACCACGATCATGGCGAGACTGGGCCTGGCCTATTATGGCAATCCCTATAAAGATCTTGGTCATGAAGAAAAAGGAAGCCGTTTCTCATTAAGTGGCGGCCTGGGTTACCGCGACAAAGGATTTTTTATTGACCTTACATATGTACATACCATGGGGAAAGATGTTCATTTTGCTTACCGGGTGCAGAATGCTGCCTATTCAGGCGCGGCTGTTAAACAAACCGGTGGAAATGCGCTGCTGACCCTTGGATTTAAAATTTAGTCGTAACCAAAGTAAACTGCCAACCACGCACCTGCTGAAAAGCGGGTGCTTTTGTTTTTAGGAAATGGAGCAAAAATAATGAGTAGCGAAAATTAGCTTGACGCAATCAACAAATGGGAAAAACGCAATTGGCAATAACTTAGAATCAACCCATGGGATTTTGGAGGAGTTTGACGTAGTGCGTATATTTAAGTGTTAGCTGCCGCCTTTATGAGCGATCTATTTGACGAACCTATTCACCCAAAAATATCTGTTGGCCGAAGGCTAGGAACAATGCTATTGGATCATGTAATTATTTGCTTCGTCTGCCTTCCTCCTATTATCTTATTCAAACAAATTGTTTATCCAGATTATAGGTATCAAGAGATATTAAAATATTTAAACTTCCCGGTATTTGTCATTTATTTTTGCAAAGATTGCATACATGGCAGGAGTTTCGCGAAACGGAATTTAAATTTTTGTCTTTTGAGCTACTCCATGAATTCTGAAGCAACACCTATCCAGTCTGTCATAAGAAATTTATTTATAATTATTTGGCCAATAGAAGTTGTATTTGCACTATTCAATCAGGAACGTCGTATAGGAGATTTTGTCGCTGGAACAAAACTTGGCTATTACAATCCAAATAGTCCAATTCGGAAGATCAAATTTTGGGAAATCGCAGTCTCAGTTTTACTTGCCTCATTGTTCACCGCACTTTTATTTATTGTTCTGTAAAGGGCCTACTAAAATCGGAAGCAGCTAAGTATTGGTTTGCTGCTATGCTGGCA
>JANOHQ010000210.1:0-3404 GCA_031406595.1 Chitinophagaceae bacterium | reverse complement strand
TTCATCCGAACGCTTTGAACCTGCTGGAGCTGCGGAGAGTTCGGATGGAATGATTTTCGATTTTGGAATTGGGGAATTTCGAAATTTGCTTATAGTTAGTGCGGGCTTTACTTTGCTATCAGAATTTCTGATCAAAGCAGGAAATTTTAGAATTGAGGACAATTTCCCAATCCCTCCGAAGGAGTTCCTTCGGAACAAAATTTCGAAATCTGCCTACTGCTTCAGCTTATCCTTAAATACCTTCCTGAACTTATCCAGTTTCGGTCTGATCACCATGGAACAATACGGGTTAGAATCCCCATTCAGCTCGAAATATTGCTGATGATAATTTTCTGCAATATAGAATTTGCTGGCGGCGGTGATCTCTGTCACGATCGGTTTGGCGAAAGCACCGCTTTTATCCAGTTCGGACTTGTATTTCTCTGCTTTCTCTTTTTGTTCGTCGTTAAGATAAAAGATACCACTGCGGTATTGGGTGCCTACGTCGGCGCCCTGGCGGTTCAGCGTAGTGGGATCATGTGTTTCCCAGAACACGGCCAGCAATTCATCAAAACTGATCTTTAAAGGATCATAAATGATCTGTAATGCTTCGGCATGTCCGGTGGTACCGGTGCAAACCGATTTATAATCCGGGTTCTCCGTTTTACCACCAATATAACCTGACTCAGCGCTGATCACTCCATCGAGTTCCTCGAAGATGGCTTCTGTACACCAAAAGCATCCATTGGCAAAAATTGCTGTTTCAACTGCAGGCAGGGGGTTTTGATTCTTTGGTTCCATATTTTCGGTTTCCTTTTTTATGTTAGAAGTTGTGGGAGTTTTTTGCGCACAGGAAATCAGGGTGGACAGACCTATTATGGCTGCCGATAGCATCGTCCTCATGGTGATTAATTTTAAGTTCAAGTGTATAAATTTCGTAAAATTTAAGGTCACGACAAGAGCTTGTTTTGTAAGTTGCATGGTATTGCTTTGTTTTTGCGCATTCATTAACATTCTATTGTACTAACAAAGCTATTTACGAACTGTTCAGTAAAAACGATGCAGAATGAAGTTTTTGGCCATTGTTTTAACAAGCTTTGTGCTCACAGCCTGTCAAACCACAACTATGAAACAGGAAAATACCACTGTCCAAGCCTTCCGGCTCAAACCCGGCGAAGACCTCAAAGAAGGCATTGAAAAGATCGTGAAAGAAAAAGGGATCAGCGCCGGTTGGGTGGCTACCTGTGTGGGCAGCCTGACCGATTATTCTATCCGTTTTGCCAACCAGCCGGGTGCAGTTACAGGAACAGGCCATTTTGAGATACTCAGTGTTTCGGGGACGGTCAGCATCAACGGTTCTCATTTGCATATCAGCATCAGCGACAGTACGGGTAAAACGATTGGTGGGCATTTGATGCCGGGGTGTAAAATATATACTACTGCGGAGATAGTATTGCAATCGTCGGACAGTTATGAATTTACGAGGGCGAAAGATGGAAGTACGCCGTGGGAGGAGTTGCGGGTGAGGGAAATGAGAAATAAGGAATAAATAATAAGGAATAAGAAAGTTATGGATCAATATGTTATTGATTCAGCGGATTCAATCACGACGCACTCTGCTCTTTGCGCTTTCCACAGGAAATATTCAGCCTCAAGCCTTTGAAACGACCGTCTTCGGACTTCTGTCTCCCGACTCCCGACTTTTCCCGAAATTTGCAAACTCTATTCATTTTAGAGGTAAAAGAATCATTGTGAAAATTTTCCCCGAATCGGCCCCCATACAACTGGAGTTCAATAAAGTAAAAGACCTCCTGGCCAACTATTGTCAAACAGATCATGCCCGTACCAAAGCAGTGCAGCTCCGCATCCATACCCGCAAGGAATTCGTGGAAACGGAACTGAAGCAGACCCATGAATACCGGCAGCTCGTGGTCAACGCCATTTATTTTCCCAACGACTATATTCTCAATCTCTCCAAAGAACTCAAATTGCTTTCTATTCCCGGAGCTGTGCTAAATGGCGAAGAACTGCAGCAATTGCGAAAATTATCGGAGAGCATTGAAAAGATATTCCGCTGGTTTGATAGTGAAAGAAAACAGACTTATTCCGGGCTCGCCCTGGTCATCCGGGATACTTATTTCGAGAAAGTGATCGCTGAAATGATCAATGATGTGCTCGATGATTTTGGACAGGTAAAGGATAATGCATCGGAAGACCTGAAGAATATCCGGATGAACCTTTACCGTAAACGCAACGAGCTACGGAGACTGTTTGATAAGATCGTCGCTAAGATGAATAAGCTCGGTCACCTGGCAGAAATAGAAGAGAGTTTTATGAATGGCCGGAGAGTGCTGGCTGTTTTCGCGGAACAGAAAAGAACAGTGAAAGGAATTTTGCACGGAGAGAGCGATAGCAGGAGAACATCCTACGTGGAACCTGAAGAGACGGTGGAGTTGAACAATGCCATCTACGAATTGGAAGGCGATGAACAAAAAGAGGTGTACCGCATCTTACGGGAACTGACCGCTAAATTATCGGTGTACGCTGACCTGCTTTCAACATGGCATGCGGTCGTAGGTGAATACGATTTTATCAGGGCCAAAGCAAAGCTCGCCGCGGAGATCAAAGGAGAATACCCGGCGGTGGTGGATAAAGCACATGTTCACCTGGTGGAAGCCTATCATCCATTATTATATCTCTATAACCAGCGTTCGGGTAAGCCAACGATCCCGGTTACTATCACGCTGGATGATACAAAAAGAATATTGGTCATCAGCGGCCCGAATGCAGGTGGCAAGACGGTAACGATGAAAACCATCGGTCTGCTGCAGATGATGGTGCAGAGCGGTTTGCTGGTGCCGGTGCATCCTTCGTCGCAGTTCGGGATATTCAAACAACTGATGATCCATATCGGTGACACGCAGAGTATCGAGTTTGAGCTGAGTACCTATAGCAGCCATTTGCTGCACATGAAATATTTTATGGAAGAAGCGAATGGACGCACACTGTTCTTTATCGATGAGCTTGGAAGTGGAAGCGATCCCAACCTCGGTGGTGCTTTCGCCGAAGTGATCATGCAGGAGCTGGCGAAGAAGCATGCTTTTGGCATTGTGACCACCCATTATCTCAACCTGAAAGTGATGGCAGGTAAAACAGCCGGGATCATCAACGGAGTCATGAAGAGATTCTTGCCGGAAACGATCTGGACGAAATTGCGTTGGGAGGTGCAGGCAGAGGCGCGGCAAGAGAGGGTGTCTGAGTCAGCCCGCATACCACGAGTGGCGTTAGGGCAAGAGCACATTCGCAACCTCACCGTCCTGCCGACACGCGAGGACCTGGTGGACTGTCTACGGCGAGACGCCGTGGTCGCGGAGATCGGCGTCGATCACGGGTATTTCTCCCGCACGATCCTCGACCGAGCCAAG
>JANOHQ010000167.1:0-8529 GCA_031406595.1 Chitinophagaceae bacterium | reverse complement strand
AAATGAGGGTTCATTTGCGCCCGCAGGGCTTTCATTTCTGCTTCTGCCTTTATTTTATTGATACGCGTTTTACGTTCTTCAGAAGCGCGGATACTCCTGATCCGCCAGCGCATAAACCCGTACAACACTAAACCCAGCAATAGTATACAGACCGTGATAAACCACCAGGTCTCCCAAAATGGTGGCCACACTTTGATCACCAGTTCATACATTTCTTCACCCCATTGTCCCTGCGGGTTAGAGGCTTTTATCTGCAATACATACTCCCCACCATGTGCCAGTGAATAGGCCGCTATCCGCTGACTGCCAGCATAACGCCAATCCTTATCCAAACCTTTTAAACGATAGGCATACTGAATGCGATCGTTGTTGCTGAAACTGAGTGCCGCATACTCAAAGGAGAAATTCGCTGCAGAATAGTCAAGCTGTATCCTGTTCACTGCATTGATATCCCCTGCATATTCTTTTCCTCGGATTCTAAAGGAATGCAGGATCACGTTCGGGATATCATTGTTCCTGTCGAGGAGTGCCGGGTTAAAAAACTGGAACCCGCTGGTATTGCCGATATAGACCGATCCCCCTGCATCACAATACAATAAAGATTCAGAGTAGTCATCTCTCAACCCGTCCGCCTTGGTGAAATTCCGGAAGCTCATGGTGGCCGTATGGCAGCGGCTCAGACCGTTATTGGTCGATATCCAGAGATATTGTTGTTTGTCTTTTACAACAGCCGCTACCTTGTTACCGGGTAGCCCGTTCGCATTCGTGTATAATTTAAAAGCATCTTTCCCTGACAAGGGGTCACGTATCTCGCCAAGACCATAAATATACAAGCTGAAAAAAATATTTCCTTCTTTCGTCTCCGTGATGCTTGCCACATCCGCCTCCGGAATTTTATAGTTAGAAAAATTATAAAACCGTATGTCTTTCCTGTTCTTGTTAATACAGGCTAAACCGGATCTTCCGTGATAACCCAGCCAAATATTTCCTTTGCTGTCTTTAAAAAGAGAAAGGATATAGTCGTCGGGCATTTTCACGCCCACGGGAGAAAATGTTGTTATTGCTTTTAACCGGGGATCATATAGCAAAAGCCCTTTTCCCCTGGAGGCAAACCAGATACTCCCATCATCATCTTCCAGCGCAGCGTGAATCCTGGAATTAAGGAACGAAGCATTCCTGACAGAGGGTGAAAGAAATTCATACTGTTTTGTCCGGCGGTCAAAAAGACGGGCGCCCTTGTTGAAACATACCCATAAATTCTTATTCCTGTCCAGCAGGAATTGGTTGATATTTTCATCGAATACCTTCCCTTTGATCAATGGATAATTGGTCACTTCATTGGTTCGCTGGTCCCGGATATGCATGCCTTTGCTGTGATAGGTACCGATGAACAATAAACTATCAGCAGGATCGGCGAGGAAAGTATTACAAACCGAATGACCGGATCCATAGACGGGATTATCCGGAACAGGTTGAAACCGGAAAATATTATTCCTTGTATCCAGTTTGGTCAATGGCTTTAAACCGCTGCACCAGATATTCCCCCTTCCGTCATCATACAGTTTTGTGCCGGTGATCATGTTGCCAGAAATGGCATTTATACTTACCAACCGGGTAAACTTCTTTGTATCCGTGTTAAAGATCAACAAGCCATCGAGTGTTGTGACCCATAATTCGTTGGAGCTTTTTTTTAGAATAGTTGTGGCGATATTCCGGGTGCTGTTTTCCAGGTGTTGCATATCCCAGCGAAAAGTCTCCCAGCTTTTTTTCAGGGGGTCGAATTTTTTTAGCCCAGCACCCCATGTCCCCACCCAGATCATTTCGTCATCACCCACATATACATTATTGATGGCCGTATGCCTGGTCTCGTTTTCCTTTCCGTAGGCCGTATCCTTGAATATGGTGAACGCCTTAGTCTCCGGGTCGAACCGGATCAAACCAGCCTGGCTGGCGATCCAGAATATATGCTCCTTATCCTCCGCGATATCATTGAGATTGGCAGTGGACATCCATTTAGCAGCATCTGCCGGATCCTTGTAAAAAGAAAAAATTGCCAGGCTACTGTCCTTTTTGTTTACAGCAGCAAGACCATGGCCACGAATAAGGAGCCAGACCTTTTTTTTGCGGTCCTGGAATACCTTGTTTATATTTTCCTCAGCAATATTGACCAGGGACGGGTTGGAATTTCTCCACGGATGAAACCGTTGTCTAGCCGGGTCAAAATGAGAAATACCCTTTACGCCCTTATTGACCCAGAATGTTCCATCTTCTTCGATAAAGATCATCCAGGCATTATCGGACAGTATGGAATACGGATCCCCGGGATCATGTACAAAAGCTTTGAAATTCTGGCCATCGAAGCGGTACAAACCGTTGTCACTACCGATCCACAAAAAACCTTTTTTATCTTTTACCACATCGCCGCTGTATTCAAATGCGTTAAACCCATCCCGGGCTCCATACTCCTTGAAATTGGTATAATGATCCTGGCCCCCAACGGAAGAAAGAAATAAAACGAGTGCGAAGATGGTTGCAGCTAATTTCATGAACGGGATGCTTGCTCTCTTAAAGGTATGGTTTTAAGCGTCCTCACCCGGTCAATTATCAATCAAAAGCCCCGTTCTGCCGTCGCTGTAGCGCCGTGAGACTATTAGCATGGTATTTTCGGATTTCTCCTTACTTTTATACTCTAAAAACTTAATCCACTATGGCATTATTTAAATCAAGTAACCCTGTATTGCGTGAAAAGGCATACGAAGGGACTATTTTCGAAGGTGTTGGAACAGGCCAGGAAATGACCATCAGGGGCACCATGAATAAATTCGGTGTTCTTTTCGCATTTATGCTTGCCTCTACAACGTTTTCATGGAGTCAATTTTATAAAGGCAGTGACCCGATGCCACTGGTAGTAACAGGGGTCATTGGAATCCTCGTATTAAGCATCGTGATGTCCAGAAAACCACAATGGTCTCCTGTAATCGGCCCTATCCATGCAGTATTAATGGGGCTATTTGTAGGCTCTGTGTCGGCTATGTATGACTATCAATTTCAAACAAAATACCCCGGCCTGGTGATGCAAGCTGTTGGATTGACATTGGTGGTTGCCCTCGTAATGTTCATACTTTACTACACCCGGATCATTAAAGTGACAGAGAAATTCAAATCTGTTATTATTATCGCTACCGCCAGCGTAATGATCTTTTATCTGATTCAATGGATCGGATCGGCTTTTGGAGTTACTATCGGAGCGTTTACCAGTGCCAGTACACCCATAGGCATCGGCTTTTCTATCCTCGTTTGCTGCCTGGCTGCATTGAACCTGCTGCTTAATTTTGATATGATAGAAAAAGGTGCAGAAAAAAGGGTACCTAAATTCATGGAATGGTATAGCGCAAGCGGCTTACTGTTTACATTAGTATGGCTATACCTGGAATTATTGAGCTTGTTGTCAAAATTAAAGGACTAAACTTTTCAACTCATTTGATACTAACTCCATCCAGCGCGGGTGGAGTTATTTTTTTTGTGAAACTTCCTCGGCTATATCCTGTACTTTGTCCAGCGCCTGTTGCTCTTCGGCCAGCGGCTCTACAAATTCGTTCATATAGATCTTGAACAACACGATGATATAGTTTACGAGCAAAGGACCGAAGATCAGCCCGATGAACCCGAAGAGTCCCAGCCCGACCAGCACACCGAGTACGGTGATCACCGGGTGTACATCCCCCATCTTTCTCATGATCGTTATACGGGCCACATAATCAATATTCCCGGTAACAATCACGCTGTACAGCAGGAGCCCGATACCCATCGTGGAATTTCCACTTACGAAGGTGTAGATCACCAGTGGAACCCAGACCAGCATGGTTCCTACAACAGGGAAAAAGGCAAAAATGCCCGTGAGGAAACCCCAGAGAGCCCACTCTTTTACGCCAAAAATAAAATACCCCAGCGTAGCGGTCAATCCCTGGATAATGGAGATCAGCGGGATGCCTAATGCATTGGCTTTTACGATCTTCTTTGTTTCAGAAGCAAGCATATTGGTGTTGGCATCCTTTAATGGGATTATGCGGAAAAGTGTTCTCTCCATTTCCCGCCCATTGTATAACATATAATAAAGAAAAAATAGCATCGTAGCCAGGTTGGCGATCAATGTCGCCGTGCTGTTCAGGATCGAAGGAAGAAATGCCGTTATCTTATCGATGGAGCCTTTAAGCGACTCTTCGGATACAAAAGTAATCCCTAATTTCTCCTGTACCTGTATCACAGCGGCTTTGATCCCCTCAAATGCCGCGGTAGGATCGCTGAGAAAACTATTTACTTTGGGACTGATCAGGGTTATGGCAAGGAAAACCGGTAAACCCAGTAAAAAAAGATAATAAATGATATAAAGTCCGGCTGCCCTGCCCTTCTTCCATTTCTTATGGTAAACCATCTGGAAATAATTGGCCCGGCTAAGGATATATAGTGTAATAGCGCCCAGGATACCAGGGAGAAAAGTGGCGAGTTGTGTTACAGAAAGAAATATCAGCAGGATAATCAACAGTAAAAGAAGTATCTGCTTAATCCTGTCATTGAATTTCATATACCGGGGCTTAAAAGATTATAATAGGCATACACCCTTGCTAAGATACAATATTACTGATATGATAAGAGCCGAATCATTACTGACCCAGCCCGGTTTTAATAAAAAAACTGATCCAATATCAATGTGCCACCCCGTTCGGACGATGAGCAAGATTCTCTTTGATCTTCGGCATCTTATTCCTGACAAAATTAGAGAGGATAAATTGTGTAGCCGTGCCCGCAAACTTCCGCAGGATATTTCCTGATCTGCCGGTAATAATCTTTCTCCCCAGCATTCCTGCAGCGCCGCTGATGGCTGTATCAATAGCCGTGCTCCGTAAACCCGGTGTAGCCACCAGTGATTTCACCGCTACTTTAAGGAGATTAGCAGGACTCAGCGACTGTCCCATCTCCCGGAAAGAAACTTTGATCTCTTCCAATTGCTTTTCCTGCAGGGCTTCCAATTGTTTTATCCGGGCAGTAACGTCGCTCATATCAGCAATCTTCTTCTTCTTCATTCCTTGATGATTTTATCGATAATAAGATTACTGATCGGCTTCTTGATAAGGGTTCTGCGAAACGCATACACAAATAGGCCAGCTAAAATATAAAAGCCTCCAACAATGAAAAACCCATAATAAATATTCTCCAGTTCCTGGCCGATCCAGAAAGCCGCCCCCAAACTCAGTATGACCAGTGCCACACCGGTGAAAAGCACGATTGCGATCTTGGAAAGGATGGACGAAACTGTCTCCGATATCTTGCCCACTGCTTTCAGTTTCCACAATTCCGCTTTCGTTTCAGCCAGGTCCCCGGCCTTTGTTACTATGGCTTCTATATGTTCAATAGTAGATTGCATAAAAGGATTTTATACTTTAACTGGCTTTAATCTGTTACTTAGCCCAATGCGTTCCTTATTTCGCTTCTGGCCGAATTCGCCTTAGCTTTTGCTTTCTCGCCAAACTCATCCACCTCTTCCTTAGCGCCCGCATAGGCTTTTTTCACGCCATCTACGATGCCATCAAAACTATCTTTGGCTGCATTTTTCCAGTCACCTGCTTTTGCGGCAATTTTTTTTCGTGTGTTTTCACCTGAATCCGGTGCCAACAATATACCAGCCAGCGCACCTGCGGCAGCGCCTGCTAAAAAACCTAATAATACTTTGCTCATAAAAATTGATTTAATATTTGTTATTGATAAAAAAACTGAATTAACAACCGCCTTGTTTTTCTATTGCCGGTTCGTTGTCCGGTACTTCAACGATCATCAGCGACCGTAAATAGAACAATACAGCCAGGAAAAGGAAACTATGAATAACAGGTGAGGAGCCCGTAAAAAAGAAACCGGCAACCCATACTGTTATCAATGCCAGGCTAAGCAATAGAAAAATTTTTTTCGAACTAATCAACGATTTCATAGAATGGAGGATTAATTATAAACTAAGAATACTTCTGCCCTTCATTTATTATTGTCATAGGTTCGATGACTTGGCCGACCTGCCGGAGATCAGCGAAATCAGGAACAATACGATGAAAATAAAGAACAAAACTTTTGCGATCGATGAGGCACCGGCAGCAATACCACCGAAACCAAATACAGCTGCAATAATTGCAACTACCAGGAAAATAACTGTCCAGCGTAACATAGTTTTAGATTTTTAGTGATTAATAAAATTCTTCTCCGGAAGGAGATTTGAAAATATCGTGCCATTATTAGCGGAGTCCGTTTGTCACGAAATGGAACGATAGTTGTAATAAGTTCAATTTGATAGCAAAACATATTGCATTCATTTTTATCAAACACCGTATTATGACACCGAACATTGGCCTTACGGCAAAAAACCTGAAAAGCATTACCGGTCTCTTATCGGCTGTACTGGCGGATGCCGTGCTGCTTTATACCAAGACCCGGAAATTCCACTGGAATGTCTCCGGCAACAGTTTTATGGAACTGCATAAGCTGTTTGAAAAACAATACGACCAGTTAGCAGAGTCCATTGATGAGATCGCCGAACGGATCAACAAACTGGGTACAAAAACACCCGGAACCATGCAGGAATTCCTGCAACTCGCGTCTCTTAAAGAATCTCCCGGGAAGTATCCTTCCCAGAAAGACATGATCAGCGAACTACTGGCCGATCATGAAACCGTGATCCGGCAGGTCCGGAAATACATTGACGAGTGCGATGAAAAATATAAGGACATCGGCACTGCCGACTTTCTCACCGACCTAATGAAGCAGCATGAAACCATTGCCTGGACCTTAAGAAGATACCTGCAATAAATTATTATGAATCTTAAAGCCGGCTATCCGTACTCCCTGATCAAAAACGGACTGGTGACGGAGTACCCGCGACTGGAACAGGATATCCGGGCGGATGTCGTGATCATAGGTGGTGGAATATCAGGCGCTCTGACCGCCTGGCATCTTATACAGGCTGGGATACAATGCATTGTGGTGGATGCCAGGAGCATCGGCCTGGGGAGTACTTGTGCCAGCACTTCTCTATTGCAATACGAGATCGATACACCCCTGCATGAATTGGCGGAACTTATCGGCATAAAAAAAGCCGCCCGCTCCTACCATCTTTGTAATGAAGCGATCGCCGGATTGTTGACTGTGGCCCAAACTATCGGCTTCACCGATATTCAAAAGAAGCAAAGTCTTTACTATGCAGCCATGAAAAAAGATGTAGCCAATCTGAAAAAAGAATTTACGCTGAGAAAGGACCAAGGGTTCCGGGTAAGATGGCTGGAAGAGGACAGCCTGCGCAGGCTTATCGGTATTAAAGCACCGGCAGCTATCTTGTCTGCTGATGCGGCACAAACCGATGCCTATATGTTCACGCATGCATTGTATGGTCATGCGTTGAAAAGAGGTTTACAAGTATATGACCGTACTCCTGTTGAGCGGATCCGCCATTCCAAACGAACTGTGGAATTGTTTACCCGGGATGGGTATCGTATTCTCGCAAAAAAAATCGTTTATGCCACAGGGTATGAAGTAGTGAACTATATCGACCAGCCCATTGTAAAGCTACAGTCAACCTATGCTACGATCAGTGAACCGTTGAGTATGGAGAAACCATTCTGGAAAAAGGAGATGCTGGTATGGAATACGGCCGATCCTTACTTATATATGCGTGTTGACGGTAACCGGGTTGTAGTGGGTGGCCGGGATGAAAACTTCTATTCTCCTGCCAAAAGAGACAAATTGCTAAAGGTAAAAACCAGGCAGCTCGCCGCTGATCTCCGGAAAACCTTTCCGGGTATACCTTTTGTCCCGGAATTCAGCTGGACGGGGACATTTGGCTCTACTAAAGATGGACTACCTTATATCGGCAATTACAGGAAACTGCCAAATAGCTATTTTGCACTTGGATTTGGGGGAAATGGGATCACTTTCAGTTTAATTGCCGCCCGGATCATCCGTGACCAGCTGACAGGAAAGACAAATCGCGATGCCTCTATTTTTTCATTTGAGAGGAGCTAAATACAGGGAAAGAGTATGAAGAGGATATTAAAAAGAACGAAAACAGAGAGGAGAATCCAGAACGTATACCTCGTGGCTTTTATCCTGTTGCTTTTATCCTATTTCTTCACGTTGTTTAGCAACAAGCAGCTGGTAAAACAGGCGAGCCGTGTGGATCATACTAATTTCGTCATCAAGGCTCTTGACAATACCCTCAACAATATTATCAACGCGGAAACTGGAGTCCGGGGTTATATCCTCACCGGCAACATACAGTTTTTGTTCCCTTATGACGGAACGGAACAAAAAGCAGATTCGCTTCATAGGGCATTACAGGGGCTGATGCAGGATAATCCTTTACAATACGATCGCCTGGAAGCGTTGAAAAAAATGACCAACCGGCGCTTTGAACTCTTTCGCTTCAGCGTCAATTTATTTGATGCGCACAACCGGGTGATCACGGACTCGATGTTCATCTACCAGGATGAAGCCAAA
>JANOHQ010000153.1:0-8755 GCA_031406595.1 Chitinophagaceae bacterium | reverse complement strand
AAACGATGGGCCGGCGTAATTTATCACCTGTCCATTGCATCATTCCTGGCGTTGCTGTTCAGTTCTTCCAGCGTACTCACGACGGTTGATCGTTTTTTTTCGGCAACCGGAACTTTACCGGAACTAAGCGCACAAACCGTGTTCATTCAACTGCTGATCAATACAGCGATATTTATCGGGATCGACTGGTTATACCGGATGGCAGGAACCCTGCATATCGAGGTTTACATCGGAACAAAGAGCCTCTGGTTCAGGTGGTCTGTTTATTGCATCCTGTTGTTCAGTATTCTTTTATTGGGACAGGAATGGGTATTTGATAATTATTATTTTCAATTTTAACACAATGCGAAAAGAGGGATTCATAGCTTTTGTAAAACTCCTGCTGGTAGTATTGTTGTTGCTGGGCCCCATCGTGGTCACCAGGAAGATCGCTGCTCAAAAAAAGAATGGAACAACACTGCGTTCTCATAGGCCCGGGATCATGAAAAAGGGACAGTTTTATTTTATCGGATCCAGCAGGACCCGTTCTGGTATTAACGACTCCATGCTGAACAGCCGGTTCAATACAACGGGTTTTGTGAACATCGGGATCGACAACGGCACTTTCCTTTTCAATAAAATAGTGGCAGATAAATTAATGCAAGACGGTGGTCCTAAAACCTTGTTCATTGAAGTGTCGGTGATCAATGCGCGGTTACCAGCTGGTTACAGGCTCCTGGTGGGGAGCAAAGATATTATTGACGCTGTTACGCCGCTGATGAACAACGCTGCGATACATGATATCCGAAAGATATTTTGGCCCATCCTGGAACGAACCTCGCTTTCCAGGATCCGTCTCGGCCCAGAGATCAAAACATTGCTGAAAGAGCCGGCGATTAACGGTCAACTTGGATTTTTGCGGTCAATGAACGTTGCCAGCGCATTTTCGCCGTGGTTCCTGAGCGAAAAAGATATGGCCACCATGGACGAAAGATCCGCTCACTTGCTTTACGGTCAGCTCATTAATGAACTACTCTTAAAAGCAAAGCGATCGGGATCCAGGCTTATCTTCTTTGTTCCACCTGCACTGAAAACGGAAGCAGAAAAAGCGGTGTTGACAGCAGTTTTCAACGCCATTCCCGTGGAAAACAGGCTTTTATACGACCAGAATTTTTTAAATAGGCTCAATAACAACACCCTATTCAGAGATGAGACACACCTGAATACAGCCGGCTCCGGTGTGTTTACCGATTACCTGGCCGAACAGGTTGCCCGCCACAATTGGATCCAGTGAGCCCCCGTCAAAAAGGGCAGCAGCCTCTGTCTTTTGTGGAATCACGAATTGTGCAGCATCCATTCACCGCAGCCACTCATCAAAAACCCTTGTTAAAAGCCTGTAAAGGCAAGAAAAACAACGTTTTTGCGTTATTTTTGGATCATGCCTCAGTTAATTAAATACCTCTTGAATATGAAAAGACTTCCGATTGTGATTTTGATGGTAGTAGCAGGATCCTTTCTTGCTTTTAAGACGATGGGAACCGGTACCCGTAACATTGCCACCAATCCTCCCTCCAAGTACGAGCAGATATTGAAACTGGTTGGTGAAATGCTGGCACAGGCGCATTATAACCCCCAGGACCTCAATGATGCTTTTTCCAAAAAGGTCTTCACTAAATTCATGGGCGACCTGGACCCCGACAAGAACATGTTCCTGAAGAGTGATCTGGCCTCTCTGAAAAAATTTGAAACATCCATCGATGAAGAGATAAAGGGCTCACCGGTTGAATTCTTCCTGGCAGCAGGAAAGATATTCAATACCCGTATGGAGCAATCCGCGGCGGTATACCTTGAAGTATTGGGTTCGCCTTTCGATTTTACTATTGATGAAGACGTGAATCTCGATGCCGACAAACTCGATTACGCGGTTACAGAAGCGGGAAGAAAAGACCGCTGGAGAAAGAAATTGAAATTCATGGCGCTGGAGCGTTACGTGGACCTCCAGGATGTCCGCGAAAAAAATAAAGGCAAAGAAGGCTTTGTGGTAAAATCAGATACAGAACTGGAGAAAGAAGCCCGTGACAGGGTAAAGCGTATTATGGACCGTACATTTGAACGCTTCCGTTTTAAATTCACTGACGATGATAAGTTCAATGTATTTGTAAACGCGATCACAACCACTATGGATCCGCATACCGAGTTCTTTCCACCGGTAGACAAGAGATATTTTGATGAGGAGATGAGTGGCAGTTTCTTTGGTATTGGCGCTTCATTGCAATACGATGATGGCAATATCAAAGTGAGCAGTGTGTTGACCGGAAGCCCGGCTTCCAAATCCGGCGAGATCCAACCCGGTGATGTGATCATGAAAGTAGGACAGGGTAAAGAAGAACCTACCGACCTGACCGGTTACGTAGTAACTGATGCGGTGAAAGTGATCCGTGGTAAAAAAGGCACAGAAGTACGATTGACCATTAAAAAGCCCGACGGATCAATAAAGATCGTAACGCTGATCCGCGATAAGATCGTCCAGGACGAAGCGTTTGCCCGCAGTGCGATTGTAAAGAATGGCACTTCCAGGATCGGATATATCTACCTCCCTGAATTCTATGCAAATTTTGAAGACCCCAATGGAGCCCGCAGCTATGTGGATGTGGCCAAGGAAGTGATCAAGCTGAAAGAAGAGAAAGTAGATGGTATTGTGATCGATCTTCGTAATAATGGCGGTGGTTCACTGTATGACGTGGTACAGATGGCCGGGTTATTCATTGAAGAAGGTCCGATCGTGCAGGTAAAGGACAGGGATAACAAACCGAGCGTATTAAAGGACAAGGACAAGAATGTTTTATATACAGGCCCCCTGGCTGTAATGGTAAATGAATTCAGTGCTTCTGCTTCCGAGATATTTGCAGCCGCTATCCAGGATTATAACCGCGGTGTGATCATCGGCAGTACATCAACTTATGGTAAAGGGACCGTACAACGCAATATCGGTCTCGATGAGAATGGGTTTTCCATGTCGAATTCAGATTTGGGAACAGTGAAACTGACCCTGCAGAAATTTTACCGGATCAATGGTGGCTCCACCCAGTTAAAGGGAGTGTATTCTGATATCGTGTTACCCGATAACCTCGAGTACCTGAAAGTGAGAGAAAAAGATGACCCCGATGCATTGCCCTGGGATGAGATCAATAAAGCCACTTATTCCAACTGGAGCGCGGGCTATGATCTGAAAACGATCCAGCAACTGGCCAGCCAGCGCCTGGAAATTGATCCTGCATTCAAACTGATCAAAGAAAGCAGTGAATGGTTATCAAAGCAAAATGATAAACACTATTCGCTGAAGATGGATAAGTACCGGATCGAACAAAAATCGATCAGGACAACAGTAAAACAACTGGAAACATTATTGAAACTGAAAGAACCCCTGGATGTGTCCGCGCTTCCGAAAGAAGTGAACCGCTGGCAGGATGATAAGAACAAACAGGACCGTTTCAATCAATGGATCAAGGCGCTCCAGGATGATATCTATCTTGACCAGGCGATCAAAGTGATGAATGATATGATCGGCCAGCAAAACCTGGTAAAAGCTAAAACTGCCGAAGAGCCGGTGAAGAAAGGTTTTTAAGCCTCCCTGCTTTTCTTAAGGAAATAAATCATTTCGCCCCTCTTTGAGGGGCGATTTTTTTGTGGTGGGTGATCCCTGAAAATCTCCAAAATATTTACAGAGGATACACCAAAATCCGCTTGAGGCTGGTAGAGGAGGCTGGTTTCTCCCGTTCAGTATCTTATCCCAAACCATCACTCATCCTTGCTTCATCCATGTACTATTCCTGTGTACCCACCCTTTAACACATAGATAGTACATGGATAACACATGGGTTAAGAATAAGATTGACAAGAAGTTATTAGATATCAATGATTCACGTGAGGTCGATTTTTTGGGGAGACTGTACAGCCTGGCCGATCCCCGAATTTTATATGGCAGAGTTGAGATACCGTTCCTTCAGCACATTTACATGATGATCGATATGACCGACAAGGATAAACCCGATCGCCAGTACATAGACGGGTTTCCCGCTGGCAGTACCTGTGGTATCCAGTTGTTGTTTATCAAAAGAACCAAAGAGTATCTCATTGGCTTTGCGGAGCGCTTTGAACTCTTCAGTCATTTCATCCCAGTTACGTTTGGCTGCTTTGGAATGAAAAGCATATTCATTCTCATCAAAACCAGGAAGGGCAGTGGTGTCTTTGCGGGCAAAACAAAGTGCACGATAGGCAAAGATCCTTTCGGCATCAATGATATGCTGGAGCATTTCTTTGATCGTCCATTTGCCTTTTGCGTAGCGGTAGTTCCTTTTCTCCTGCGGAATTTTCTTCAGGAATTTTGTAAAGAAAACCGTTTGCGTTTCCAGGGCTTTCAACAAGTCATTTTCCTGCACCTGGTTGATATAACGATGATACCATTCAGGAACACGGCTGAGATCGGGACGTGGCATATTCGAATATTTACTTAATATGTAACGGTTACTGTTTTTTTACTTCCGGGGCGATGGATACCGGGGTATTGGCTCCCGTTGGTTTTGCCACTGACGGCGGGCTATTCAGTGGGGCACCAACGGCTATATCACAACGATGACCGGGTTCTCCATGTGCGGGGTTCATACCCGGGGCAACTTTTGCAGCCGGTGGAGTTGTTACTATCTGTGGCACTGCAACCGTTTGCTGGGCCGGTGCTGTGGTGGTAGTTGTTACCGTAGGCGTTTTTGCAGCGGGGCTGTTCAATGGGCTGCCTACAGGTATATCGCAACGGTGACCGGGTTCTCCGTGTGCGGGATTCATACCAGCAGCTGCGGTGGTCCTGGTGGTAGGGGCTTGAATGTTTACCGGAGTTGTATTAGGTTGAACGACAACCGGTGGTTGGGCAACCACGGGGTTGGCATCCTGTGAAAAAGTAGTATTGGTAGCAGGGGTAGTTGTGTTCGCTGGCGCTGTTACTGCCGCAGGAACGACTTTTTGTTCTTCTTTTGAGTCGCTTTTACAGGCCGCAAATACGATGGCCAACAGCACAGGAACGGAATAAAATATCTTTTTCATTTTCTTGATTTAATTGTTGAAGAACCTGAAAATTACTCAAGATTTTTGACAGTTGAGACTGTTTTTTACAAGCGGGATACTAAGGGTTTTCAGCATAGTTATCCGGTTCTTTTTTGTTCCGGATCCATTGCTGCCGTTCCTGGGTTAGTGTCCCGTGGCTTAAAAATTTCCCCGGCTAATTTTTCCGGTAATAGAGGGTGGATGATCTGTGCTATATAGTTTTTAGGAAAAGGCTCGCGGATCCCGAAAGCCTCCGGTTCTTTCTTTGGGCATATATAAGTACCGAATATAATATCCATCAGGGGGGAAATATTGGCATAGTTACCGGCTTTTCGATCAAGGTCATGATGCCAGTGATGAAGTTCGGGTGCGCCGATCAACATGCGTAGCGGGCCGATGGGCAAACGGACATTTGAATGTATATAAATGGCCCAGATGCCCCGGAAAGCGATCAGGCCCGCCAGTGTTTCCAATGGGAAGCCAAGAATAAAGGCAGGCAAATTGATCAGGCCAACAGTATAAATAGTATCCAACGGGTGTTCCCGGTGCGCCGCCAGCCAATCAAGATGCTCTGCGCTATGGTGTACTTTATGAAAACGCCAGAGAAATCCAACGGAGTGTTGCAGTCGATGACCCCAGTAGATGATAAAATCACTGAGCACGATCACTTCAATAGCCTGGAGCCACCAGGATTGGGAAGCTACTTTTTGACGGAAGGATGCAGGAACAATATCATCGAGCCAAAAACCAAAATGATTCAATGCCCAAAAAACGAGACCTCCCCAAAGCAGGTACTGCCCGATAAAAAAACAAGCATCAGTGAACCAGTGAGGACGTAATATTTTTTGCCCTGCTTTGGCGGGAAACATCTTCTCCATCGGAACAAATAGTACTAACAGGAAGAGTATGCTGAAACCCGTAGCGGCCGCTATGCTGTAAAGGTTCATTGTACGCAGGTAAGATTACTGGGATTTTTTTTGCTCCTTCTCATATTTCCGGAGTGCCTTTTTTCGTTCACGGATCAGCTTCGGACTTAATATGGGACCTGATTTGGAACTATACATAATAGTCTTCTTTGTGGAGTCCGGGATGGCAACAACAGGGTACTTCTTGTCCATTTCTTTCAGTAAACTGTCGACCTGCTGTATGGATAAGATCCTATAAGCTCCATTGATCAGTACAGGCTCGCTGTAAAGAATTTGTACATCAGCAGGCTTTATAACTTCCATTGATTTCGAACTGCTGAACCTGGTCTTGTTTTTTTCCTGCTTTAGCGAATCTTCTGTCTTTATTTTTCGAAGGTCCCCGTATAATTTAAGGAACCCGGCAGTATCTAATGTAAGCACAGATTTTTGCTGGTCTTTTGCAGACAAGACGCGTGACCCTGGTAAAATCATTGACTTAGAGCTGGATATCATTGTCCTGGGAGGAATAGTGGTATCGGGTCTTTTTGATGTATCGGCCAGGTTAACTCCGCTGATATGGAATGTTCCTTCGACGCCCGGAGCTGCTGCATACAAATAATTATCAAAAGCACCCGAGCGGTAGGCGACAAAACCGCTGAGCAGGAGAATAAAAATAGAGAGGACTATAATTTTTAAAACGGGGCGGGGCGATTCCATGGCAGCTTTATTTGGGGTGTTACCAAATTTAACTAAAGAATCAGGATTTTTCGTTAATAAAGAGCAAAGAAATACCCCATCCGCGACTGTTTCATTTCCCGGTAATAAAAAACCCGTATCGCCCCAGGCGATACGGGTTGAAAGTATTTTTGTAGGATAGCTTACCCGTTCACTTTTGGTTTAACTGTTGATTTTACAGGCTTGGCGGGAGCTGCTTTCCTGTTTCCTTTCAGGGTAGAAGCTAATTTAATTGCTTCGTAAGCATTGACTACGCCACCGGATCTGCTGATCTCAGAAAGATCCACCATCTCGCCAGTCTCGGGATTCTTCACCTTCTCCGTCAACGGGGAAGATGATTTCTCGATCACCATTTTCACCTGTGCAGGACTGAGGTTCGGATAATATTCCAGGATGAATGCGGCAAGACCTGCTACTACGGGTGAAGCCATGCTGGTGCCCTGCAGGTTTTGGTACGTATTACCACCCGGTACAGTGGAATAAATTTTTACACCGGGTGCAAATACATCCACTTCTTTTTTTCCATAGTTTGAAAAACTGGCTGTTATGCCACCTGCTTTCGGATCCCCGCTGGCACCGACGGTGATCCAGTTGCCCGGTCTTGTGTTGTCCAGGGCTACAGGAGTGGGGTAGTTAAACATGGTATCGATGTTCTTCGCATCATTACCTGCCGCATGTACCAGCAATACACCTTTGCTCTCCGCGTATTTCACTGCTTCATCCACCCATTTCTTTTCGGGAGAGAAGCCTTTACCAAAACTCATGTTGATCACCTGTGCACCATTGTCGGCTGCATAACGGATCGCCAGGGCAATATCTTTGTCATGCTCATCACCATCCGGCACTGCCCGCAGCGACATGATCCGTACATTGTCAGCCACACCGTCCATTCCTTTTCCGTTGTTACGGGCCGCAGCAATGATACCAGATACGTGTGTGCCATGTAATGCGGATTTATTGCTCACCTGTACATTGGGATTACCATAGAATTTATCGTTGAAATCCTCGTAATTGTCTTTCACCACATCAGCCCTGTATGTTTTTGGCGGAGTATTTCCGGCTTCTGCTTTTTTTTCTTCGCCGCTAACATAGTCGCCAAATCCTTCGAGGAATTCTTCGTTGGTAGTTTCCAGTGCATCGTTGCCGGACATGAGGCTGAAAAGGCTATTTTTTGCTTTTTTTACATCGATCTCGGTCGGGCTGAAATCTCCCAATTCCTTGCCGGTGAATTTTTCCTTGCCCATCGCTTTGCGCAGAGTGCTGTCGCTTTTCAGGCAGCTGGTATAGGCTTTTTTAAGGAACACCAGTTCCAGGCTGCTGCTCTTGGTATCGCCGACCACTTCTTTCTCAGAACGCTTCCACATTTCATATTGCCACAGTTGTTCCTTGTTCAACAAAGCTGTTTTGATGTCGAAGTCCTTGTACTTATCCTTGAATTTATGATAAACACGGGCGGCTTCGTAAGAATCCTGCTCTACATTGTTGCCATCGCGGCCACCCAGGAAATTCCAGCCATAGATATCGTCTACATAACCGTTCTTATCGTCGTCAATACCGTTCCCGGGGATCTCTTTTGGATTCCTCCAGAGAATGGGTTTGAGATCTTCGTGGGTGGTGTCGATACCGGAATCAATAACGGCTACGATCACCGTCTTGCTTTTCAGTTTCTTTGATTTTACGAATTCATACGCTTTATCAACGCTGAGACCGTAGTAACCGCTTGTTGCCCTGTCCATCATATGCCATCCCTTGGGTACATCATCTTTCTGAGCAAATAGTACGGATGATACCAGTCCGCAGATGGCAAGCAGGATGGTATGTTTTCTTGAATTATTCATTTGTTAGGTTTTATACTGCAAAATTGGTATAGGTGTAAAAATACTGATTACCATTCATACATTTTACATAAATAGAAGCCTGTTTTACAGCGCTTTTTAAAGTTTTTTTGACGGACGGTAATACCAATAGGTTGCCTGTTGACCTGTATCAACTGCTTTTTGTGAATTTATTAAACATGAAATTTTATTCCCTGGGCCAGTGGG
>JANOHQ010000125.1:0-1997 GCA_031406595.1 Chitinophagaceae bacterium | reverse complement strand
CCAAAGACCAGTTTCCCCTTATGACCTTCCACCGTTGATACCGGGAAGTGAGGAATATCTTCATACGCCACTTCTTTCTCAATGGCGATCTCGTTGATAAAATTGCCCAGGCCGCTGCCCAATACGATACCAACCGTTGGCGTCTCTTTATATTCCTTCTTCAAAAACTTAACCGTCTCGTTGAATTGCTTCAATGCTTTTTTACCCATACAAATGAATTGAGCCTGCAAAGATAGATGGTTTATTGTTTATGGTTGGTGGTTTATGGTTAGGCATGCAATGGCTGGTGGTTGAAAATTGGTTGGTGAAGGTTAAATATTGCCGATTGCCGATTGAAATCAGTAGTTATATCGAAAAAAATCGCAGAATTCCTCATCGCATAAAAGCTTTTGCAAAAGCGGGTCCTTCATCACATCCATATAATCCATCCACCTGTTACCTACTTTGATCTTACGGTAAACGAGGCGGATACCCTGGCTATAATCTACCCACCAGTTGATATGCCCCGTGTACAGCGGCTGGATCGGTTTACCATCCGGTTTATGCCAGCCATAGATCGCGACCCGGTCGGGGCGGCTATCTCTTGATATCCTTCCGCTGATCACCACATCTTTTTGAATACCGGCGATCAATCCCTTGCGACCTTTTCGTTGTCCTTCAATAATAAGATGATGATGCCACATGGTAGGTGTGCTGTCGCGGAATGCATACATCGGAACAGGTTCAAGCTTCACCGTTGCGGCTTTATAAATATCATCTACCATTTTACGGGTAGGTAAAAAACAATGGAAACTATCGGCGATCTGCTGGGCGGCATTCGGAGTGATATTTACTCTTGCCCAGTCATCATCCGTGCCGATACTTAAATAATCCGGCGATACATAATAAATGGCATTGATCTTTTTTCCTGTGGCAGAATCTGTTGCTGAAACCACGACGGGCACAAATTTTTTCAGGAACCCCGGGATATTCCCCGCCAGGGCTTCCTTCACCACCAAAGAATCTCTTTCCCGCCATTTCATAGCCGCTGCAAGTCTATAAAGATCCTTACCGGTAAGGGAAGAAGTTCCTGGCCTCCAATCCATTTTAAGGATGGATCCGCAGGAACTGATTGTTATTATGAAGACTAATAAGAGTAAGCGGTTCATACCTGTTTCAAAAGTAAAAGATTTATTTTCGGAAAAACTTTAAAAAATGAGGATCGTTTTTATACTGGCGATGGTCCTGGGTTTGTATTCCTGCCAAAGCGAAAAAAAGAAGCAGGGCCTGGGTGAAAAACAACGGGAGATCGAAATCGGTTTGCTTGATTCGACCCATGTGTATACAGCTAAAGAGATCGGGTGGACCATGAATGTGCTTCCCGACTGGGAAGTACAAACAAAAGAAGACATTAATAAAAACAACCAAAAAGGAAAAGAAGCCCTGGAAAAAACGATAGGAACAGAAATAGATGGTTCCAACCATGCTCAACTGATCAATCTAAAAAAAGGACATCTTAATACTTTGCTATCCAGCATCGACCTCTTCAGTGAACAAATACATGGCTCCTATGAAAAAACGACCAAAGTGATGATCAATATAGTGAAACAGACTTTTAGTGATAAAGGAATAAAAGCTGATTATGCTGAAGATAGCGCATTGATCGATGGTCTGCGTTTCAGTGTTTTCAAAATAAATATCTACAATGACGAAAAGACAGAAGTGATATTGCGGCAGGTATTATATACCCGGCTTTTGAACGGCTACGGCTTTTCCGTCAACATCAATTGCCGGGACGAAAAGCTGATGACCGAGTTGGAGATGATGCTTTTCTCTTCTAAATTCTCAAAAAGAGATTAGTTTCGGGAAAATAGCGATCCTGGTATCTTTGAGCGAAACCGGCACAGTGAACAACTATCATCTATCCTCTCTTATCTATTATCTCTTCTTATCTATTATCTCTTTTCTTATCTTCGCCGCAAACTCATCTCAATGAATCTCCACGAATACCAGGCCAA
>JANOHQ010000118.1:0-9881 GCA_031406595.1 Chitinophagaceae bacterium | reverse complement strand
CCGTTGATGGTGATCATATTATTATGCACCCAGTAACGCACCGGCGCCGAATGATTGCAGATCGTACTCTGGGCGATCTCACTCTCGTGGTGCGGGAATAAAAGATCCATTCCGCCCCCATGTATATCGAATTCCGCACCGAGGTATTTGGTCGCCATGGCCGAGCACTCGATATGCCAGCCCGGAAAACCGACACCCCAGGGACTTTGCCAGCGCATGATATGCTCCGGTGCCGCGTTTTTCCATAAAGCAAAATCGGCCCGGTCTCTTTTTTCTTCCTGTCCTTCCAGTTCCCTGGTTGTTTCCAGGAGGTCGTCGATGATACGCCCGCTCAGTTTTCCATAGTCATGCGAAGCCGCGTATTTTTTTACATCAAAATAAACGGAGCCGTTCACTTCATACCCGTAACCGGCTTGGATAATGGTCTTTATCATTTCGATCTGCTCTACAATATGCCCGGTGGCGGTCGGCTCGATCGTTGGGCGGAGATTATTGAACTGGTCCATCGCCCAATGAAAGAGATTGGTATATTTCTGCACCAGTTCCATGGGTTCCAGTTTTTCCAGGACAGCTTTCTTCGAGATCTTATCCTCTGCCTCTCTTCCTTCCTCTTCAAAGTGACCAGCATCGGTGATATTACGTACATAGCGAACCTTGTAGCCGAGATGTATAAGATACCGGTTCACAATATCAAATGTGATATAGGGACGTGAGTGACCAAGATGACTTTCCCCGCTGACAGTGGGTCCGCAGACATACATCCCCACATGACCGGGTGTGATCGGGGTGAATACTTCTTTCTGTCTTGAGTAAGAATTATATATTTTAAGTTGGCTCATAAAATTTCGTTTGGCGCAATTCCAAAAGCGAGGCAAAGATGATGAAATAATTTCAGGATCGGGGCCAGGTTTTCCCTGGAAGAAAAGTTCAGCGGAAACAGCAACTGGAGGGATATGCAGCGTAGGTCGTCATGGGTTGAAGGTAGTGATATTATTCTATTTTTTGAGCGATACATCCGCCACCAGCATATAGTGATCGGATAGGTTTTTGACAACCCGGTGGAACTGGTTTATTTTGAAATGCTTGTCGGCAAATATATAGTCAATGCGCAAAGTGGGTGATAAAGCGGCGAATGTACGCCCGATCCCAAATCCTTTTTTTAAAAAGGCATCCTGCATTCTGCCCCTTATGGTAAAATAAGTGTAGGAGTTAGGTACATCATTCAGGTCGCCGCAGAACAGGATCGGGTGCGGGCTGTCGTTCAAGATCTGGCGGGCGAGATTGGCCTGGATACTACGATAAGAGAACCCTTTTTTCAGTTTGGACAAAATACTCCGGGAGTTGGCCAGCAGGCTGTCTCTTGCATTCTTGATCTTGTCAAGGCGTTCATAGTCCTTCCGCCCAAACTGCAGGGATTGCAGGTGTGTGTTAAAGACCCTGATCGTATCCTTGCCCACTTTCAGGTCTGTGTGCAGCAATACATCCGGCAATGTGGGCCGCGGGTACCTGATCCTTCCACTGTCGATGATCGGGTACCGGGAAAAAATGATCGAACTGTAGTAATGATTATCGCCGTCCTGGTCGAAGGAGAAATAGAAATAAGGATACCCTAATTCCTGCTGGATCGGGGTGATATTGTCCCAATAGTCCGGGTTGGTGGATGTATGAAATTCCTGCAGGCACAACACATCAGCATTCTGCTGTTTGATCTGTTCAAACATTTTTCTCCGGATATCGCTGCCTTTATTCGTGTTTCTTTTCAGCTCTACAAAACGGGCTACGTTCCAGGAAACGACCCGGATGGTTTGCGGATCCTTTTGACGGTTAAATGTTATTGTCTTATGAAAAGCAAAGAATACGCTGATGCTTTTTATCCCAATTATTAATCCAACAACGGAGATCAGTGCATATTTAGGTTTTAAAAAGACCAGCCAGCCCACGGCAAAAAAGATAACCAGCAAAAGCAGGAAGGGAAATCCCAGCCCCAGGAAAGAAATGAACCACCAGCTCTGCGGGTTCAGGTAGGGAACCAGGCAGGCAAGCAGGAATACGAACACCACAACGATATTCACTATCAGAAAAAACCGCTTGGTGAAGAGACGAAACTTGGAGGCCATTGATGCAATTTAAGAAAAAAGCGGCGGCACAAACCGCTTGTGCATCCATTTGGGATATCTGGTTTATAAATCTTGAGATCCAGTATGAATTACTTGCTAAAAAGAAGGTGTTCCTCCCTTCAATCCGGTTTAGACTTCTTCCTCCCCCGCTTTTTTCAGCAATTCCTTTTCTTCCTCTGTCAGGAAACTATAACCTTGCTGGTTAATCTTATCGAGTATCTCATCTATCCTTTGCGGGGTTATGTTCATTGTTTTTTTATACGGTGCTGAGGAGGACCGGTAAAACAATTCTTCCCTGATATTCTTTCCTTTCTTCGGCTTGTCGGGGTTGAAGAGGTTATTGACCCAGTCAAAGAAATTACTCATCCATTCGCTCCAGTCGTAGCCCATTCGTAAAAAGAAAATAAAAAGAAACCCTACCAGGCCGCCGGCCAGGTGAGCGATCAGGTTACCGGTATCGCTGATGGAAACAGTGGCGAGATCCGAAATGAGGTATAATGCCGTGAGTGCCCACAAGGGAACACCTCCCCCGATCATCGGGAATATTTTATAGGAGGGTGACACCAGCGTGGTGGCGATTGCTACGGCCATCACACCGGATGAAGCGCCGAGCGCCGTTGCATAGGGCAGTTGCGCCTGCAGCGACGGTACAAAATTATAGGCAAGTATGAAGGCCACTGCTCCCGCCAGGCCACCATAAATAAATACAGGTATGATCTTGCGATTACCGGTGAGGTCCTGCATGATATAACCAAAGCACCAAAGCCAGAGCATATTGGCGAATACTTTCCAGATATTATCATGCACGAACATATAGGTCAGGAAGGTCCAGGGCTTGTTCAGCAACTGGTTGCCTTCAGCCGGCAGTGCAAACCAACCCAGTACATTCTTTTCAAAAAGAGCTGGTGCCAATTCCTTGGGGAAACGGAAATACCATACCGCTTTCATAAAGGCGAGTCCAACAAATGCGATCAGGCAGATAGCGATCAGCATGATCAAAGCGTTTCCGCTCTGGCCGAGTGTGATCTTTTGTCCACCGGATCCCGGGGATTTGTATTGTTTTTCGGGGTAGGTCATTACGTGAGTCGTGAATATTGAGTACAAAGGTCGCTTGTTACGAGGTAATTTCAATGAAGCCATGTATCTATTATCCTTTGACCCATTCTCTTTACCTCTCTTTCAGCTCCTTGCTAATATAACGTTCGCCGGTTTGTTTTGTTCCAGATGAGTACAATAATCAGCCCCGTCAAAGCGCCGCCTAAATGGGCGAAATGCGCAATATTGTCTCCGGGTACTTTTCCAAACCCGCCAAAAAGGTCGATTAGAACATACCCGATCACGACCCACTTCGCCTTTACCGGCACAGGTATGGGTATGATCAGGAGCTCAGTATTGGGGAATAGATAACCAAAAGCTACCAGCACACCCATCACAGCACCCGATGCACCGATCGCAAATGAAAAACCACCCATAAAATATTGCATGGTCAAGTGGGCTGCCGAAGCACCGAGACCACAAGCCAGGTAAAAGAACAGAAAGCGTTTGGGTCCCCATACATTTTCCAGCACCCTTCCAAAAATGAACAGCGCAAACATGTTGAAAAGAATATGGAAGATGGTATTAATACTGGGCGAATGCAGGAACATGGTTGTGAAAACCTGGTAAGGTTCGAACATGGGTGTGCCTACCGGCCACAATGCACCCCTCAACGTGATCTGGTACTGGTTATCGAGTGTAAGCTGGGCGATCCAAGCCAGTACATTCAGGATGATCAGGTTCTTTACAATAGGAGGGAAACGCTCCGGCCTTGTGTTTTGGAAATTACTCATTGGAGACAAATTTAAGGCTTAAAAGCTAAGAGTATAGAAAGAGTAAAAGAGATAAAGAAGGCTTTATTACTAGTATTCTTTTTGATTTTCAGGAACCCTGCTATTAATTCGAGACTAACGATGAGAATCTCTTTTTTCTCTTTCGGCTCCTTTTAGACTCTTAGTTTTAACTGCACCACATTCTCAATATGATGCGTATGCGGGAACATGTCCACCGGCTGCACTTGGGTCACTGCATACTTCGCATCCAGCAGGTTCAGATCACGTGCCTGGGTGGCGGGATTACAGCTTACATATACCACCGTCGGCGCTTCCATTTCAAGTATCTTCTGAACCAGTTTTTCATGCATCCCGGCCCGTGGCGGATCGGTGATGATCACATCGGGTTTGCCATGGGCGGCAAAAAAATCGTCATTACAAATATCGATGACATCCCCGGCAAAAAAATGGGCCGATGATAGTTTATTCAATTCAGCATTCTGTTTTGCATCTTCGATCGCCGCTGCGATCATCTCCACACCGATGATCTTTTTGGCACCCGGACTTATAAAAATGCCAATGCTTCCGGTACCGCAGTAAAGATCATACACCGTTTCTTTCCCGGTCAATGCTGCGAAATCCCTGGTGACCCGGTACAGTCGTTCTGCCTGTTTCGTATTGGTTTGAAAAAAAGACTTAGGTCCGATCTTGAATTGAAATCCTTCCTCACCGGGTTCTGTGGATCCTCCGGATCCTGCAGAAAGCTTCTCGATCGCATATCCTTTTCCATAATAAACAACCGGCTCCAGGTCGTACAGGCTGTCATTCCATTTTGTATTGATCGTATAAAGCAAGGTGGTGATGGCCGGAAATTTTTCCATGACGCTCTTCATCAGGAGGGCAATCTTTTCTTCCTCATTCTCTCCCACGACAATATTCACCATCAATTCACCCGTAGTACAAAGTCGCACCTGCATAGTTCTGAGAAAACCGCTATGATTGCGGATATCATAGAAAGGCCAATGATTGGTCTTCGCGAATTCTTTTACAAATAACCGGATCTCATTCGTGGGTTCAGCCTGGAGATAACAGGTTTGTATATCCACTACTTTATCAAATAATCCTTTGGCATGAAAACCGGCTACATCCTGTTCGCCATTGACCGATTCATCTGCAATCTCTTCTTTCAATAAATAACGTTTGTTGCCAAATGTATACTCGATCTTGTTCCGGTAATATCTTGTTTCAGGAGCACCCAGTATCGGTTCAAACAGGGGAAGCTCCACTTTGCCGATCCGCTTCAGGGTTTCCTCTACCTGCCGGTGTTTGTATTGCAATTGTTTTTCGTAGGGCAGCATCTGCCACTGGCAGCCTCCGCAGACACCAAAATGGGAGCAGAACGGTACCACCCTGTCAACCGATAAAGAATGAAAATGCACCGGCGTCCCTTCCGCCCAATCCTTTTTATTCTTCTTCAGCCGGACATCTACCAGGTCGCCGGGTACCACATTTTCGATAAATATCACTTTCCCGTCCACCTTTGCCAGGGACTTTCCTTCGGCCGCATAGTCCTCTACCAGCAGCTTTTCCAGGACAATATTCTTCTTCTTTTTTCTCACGGCGCAAAAATAAGTTGAAGAGATTCAATTAGTTCGAAAAGTTTAGGTGCTGGTAAAGGCAAACAACCTTTTAACAGCTTTAAGCCTCTTAAACCTTAAACATTTAAGCTCCGGGGCTTATCTTTACCCCCTCACCAGGGCATAAATTTTAAATCAGCGATTCTGGCATGAAAAAAGCATTTTTTCCGCTTTGTCTGTTACTGGCGATCACCGCCTTTGCACAACCGGGTTACGAGATCAAAATAACTTTCAAGCCTTTTAAGAACCAGTATATCTATCTCGGTCATTATTTTGGCAAGACCTACCCGATCATTGATTCGGTATTGCTGAATGATAAAAGCGAAGCCGTTTTTAAAGGAACAAAAACATTACCCGGTGGTATTTACCTGGTCGGGTATCCAAAGAAGACCGGTTTTTTTGAGATCCTGGTGGATAAGCAACAGCATTTCTCGGTAATGGCAGATACAGCCACCATCAGGAACGGTATACAGTTTGCCAATTCAGCCGATAATAGCCTTTTCGTCAAATACCAGCAATACATGGCTGCCCGGGGAAAAGAGATCGCTGCCAAACAGCAACAATTAAAATTGGCAGCGTCCAAAGCAGATTCAACATCCCTGCTGGCAGATCTGGCCAGGATGGATAAAACAGTATCGGAGTACAGGAACGATCTTATATTAAAAAATCCCGGCAATATGCTGACCGCCCTTCTGGTCACTATGAAAGAGCCCCAGCTGACCGGTCGCTTAAAAGATCCTGCAACAAAGCAGGATTCCCTGGATGCGTACAATTATTATAAAGCGCATTACTGGGACGGTGTAAATTTCTGGGATGGGCGCCTGGCTTACACGACTTTCTTCGAAGAAAAGATCGATAAATATTTCGCACAGCTGGTATTGCCCAACCCCGATTCGATCATCTATGAACTGGACCGGATGCTGGGACCTGCCACGATCAGTGAAGAGATGACAAGGTTTCTATTGATCAAATTTGTAAACCGTTATCTCAACCAGAAATACATGTGGGAAGATGCCGTGTATGTACACCTGTTTGAAAAATATTTTGCCCAAAAAGAATACTCCTGGCTGAATACACAAGGCCGAAAAACCATTACCGACCGGGCTTACAGCCTGATGGCAAATATTATGGGAACCCCGGCAGCAGATATCGACCTGCCCGACAGCACCGGCCAGAACAGGCCACTTTATGCAGACAGTGCCAATTATACCCTGGTGGCATTCTGGGATCCGGCCTGTGGTCATTGCAAGGAAGTGCTGCCAAAGCTGGATTCTTTTTACCGGGCCAAATGGAATGCCGCTGGTTTAAAGATCTATGCAGTAGCCAAGGAAACAGATGCGCCAAAAAAAGACTGGCTGAAGTTTATCAATGAGCACAAGCTTACCGGCTGGACACATGTTTATTATTCAAAACTGGATGATAAAGCAAGGACGGATGCAGGCATACCCGGTTACTCCCAGCTCTACGATGTGATGACCTTCCCTACATTATATTTGCTGGACAAAGACAAGCGGATCATTGCCAAGAAGCTGACCTACCAGCAGATCGATGAAGTATTACTGTTGAAACAGAAAGGGCAGTGAGGAAGTCACAGGGCGCTGGACGACTAATACCCGTCAGCAATAAAAATAATACGCAATAAGAACAAAGGACTATGAACAAGAAAATTTCTATCATTATCATTACTTGTTTTGTAATGATAAGCGCCTCTGCGCAAACGCTGTTCACATACGGCAAATATTCAGTAGATGCCAAAGAGTTTTTAAAGGCTTACAATAAAAATAACACTACCCCGGTTGTCAATAAAGCAAAGGCGGTCAGCGAATACCTGGACTTGTATATCAATTCCCGGTTGAAGATCCGCGAAGCCTATGACCGCAGCTATGATACACTGCCCCAGATCAAACAGGAAGTAGAGAACCTGCGGACACAGATCTCCGAGAACTATATGAACGACCCGGAAATGATGACCCGCCTGCTGGATGAAGCATTCCGGCGAAGCCAAAAAGATATCAAAGCAGGCCATATTTTTATTTCTTTCCGGAATGCCAGTAATATCTATGACACCACGGGCGCCCGTCTGAAAAAAGACGATGTGCTGCAGCGTCTGAAGAATGGAGAGGATTTTTTACAGGTAGCACAGCAACTCTCCGATGATCCAGCTGCCAGGACCACGCGTGGCGAACTGGGTTACATCACGGTATTCACACTACCTTACAGTTTTGAAACAGCCATTTATACAACACCTATTGGTAAATATTCAGACATTGTATTATCCAAGATCGGCTACCATATCTTTAAACCGTTAGCAGAAAGAAAAGCTATTGGTAAAATAAAAGCACAGCAGATCTTATTGGTGAATCCTCCCGGCGCCGATGATGCCACTAAAAAGAAGATCGCCGGGCTGGCCGATTCCTTGTACAAACGCATCATGTCCGGTGAGAACTTTAACCGCCTTGCGTCCACTTTCAGCAACGACTATATTTCGGGAGCCAATGGCGGAACGATGGCCGATATCGGCGTAGGGCAATATGAACCTGCTTTTGAAACGGCGCTTTGGTCGCTGCCGAAAGACGGGGCAGTAGGCAAACCCCTGCTGACAGCTCATGGATGGCATATCCTGAAAAGAGTTTCGGTGAAACCGGTCGTTTCTGATGTCATCAACAGGGCCAACCAGCAGGACCTGCAGACCAGGATCATGGCGGATTCCCGCTGGAAAGCGTCCCGTGATTTTATCTACAAAAAAGTGATCGAAAAAGCGGGGTTTAAAAAATATCCCTACGATGACGCGGCCATGTGGGCGATGAGTGACAGTGTACTGGATCTAAAACCAATGACCGACCCTGGCAGAACGATCACTGCCAATACTCCTATGTTCACCATCGGTGATTCAACCTATACCGCTACTACCTGGGTCAACTATGCCCATACCTACCGTTATAAACAGGATGGTACCGGCGCTAAACCGCATGCACAGGTAAGGGATGAATTCCTTGAATTTGCTTTGTACAATTATTACAGAAGCCACCTTGAAGAGTTTAATGAAGACTTCCGCAGCCAGATGAACGAGTTCAAGGACGGGAATATATTCTTTGAGATCATGCAGCAGGAGATCTGGAACAAAGCACAAACCGACACAGTTGCCCTGCATGCTTTATATGAAAAGAATAAGAAAAATTATATGTGGAACCAGTGTGTGGATGCCGTGTTATTCTTTTGTTCGGATGAAATAACCGCCAATAGCATTTACGAACAGGTAAAAAAGAAACCGGCAAACTGGCAAAAGATCGCAGGCGGCTATACAGAAAAAGTGGTGGCTGACTCATCGAGGTATGAGTGGACCCAGATTCCTAATCTTTTCAAAATGACACCCAAAGCCGGCCAGGTTCTGCCGCCGCTGGTCAATACCAATGACAATACGGCTTCCTTCGCCTATATCATCCAGGCCTATACCAAACCGATGCAACGGACATTCAATGAAGCCAAAGGATTGGTCATTAACGATTACCAGGCTGTCCTGGAAAAAGAATGGAACGAATCATTGAGGAAGAAATACCCGGTGGTGATCGATCAGAAGGTGCTGAGTGAAATTTCAAAATAAATCCTAAGAGTCTAAAAAGAGAAAAAGAGCAGCGGACTCTGCTCTTTTTCTCTTTTACTCTTTTTAGCCTTTTAGCTTATAAACTCTTCACCACATTTGACACCACATGCGGCTTTCCCAGCGTATAATAATGAAGCACGCATACTCCCTGGCTCTTGAGGTCTTTTGACTGGTGCAATAACCACTCCTGCCCTACCTTCTCTACGTCTTCATCGTTCTTACATTTCAATACTTCAGTAGAAAGATCATTGGGCAAGTCGATGTAAAATGTTTTCGGAAGAACAGTGAGTTGCTTTTTGGTAGTGATCGGTTTTAATCCCGGTATGATGGGAACATTGATACCGGCAGCCCGGCAGGCATCCACAAACGCATAGAACCTTTTATTATCAAAGAACATCTGGGTGATGATATAATCGGCGCCTGCATCAACCTTGGCTTTCAGGTAAGCAAGGTCCTGGTCCATGTTCGGCGCTTCAAAATGTTTTTCCGGGTAGCCAGCCACGCCAATACAGAATTCTGTTTTCTGAGTTCCTTTCAGATCATCCTCAAGATAAATACCCGCATTCAGGTTCACCACTTGCTTTAATAGGTCACATGCATATTTATGACCGCCTGGTTCGGGTTCAAAAGCCGTTTCATTCTTGGCCGCATCGCCGCGTAGTACCAGCACATTGTCGATCCCGAGATAACGCAGGTTGATCAGGGCATCTTCGGTTTC
>JANOHQ010000010.1:0-12054 GCA_031406595.1 Chitinophagaceae bacterium | reverse complement strand
CAGTACATCAAGCAGCATAATATCAAGACCCTGTTCGTGGATGCCAGCAATGCCGATTTCCTCGGCAATGAAAAACATTTGCAGGTGATCTATGATGCACTCGAAAAAGAATACGAGGACGGGCAGCATTACTTGACATTGCCCTGACATCACCCTCTGAGCTGCGCCTGCAACCTCACCCTCTGAGCTGCGCTCTCAACCTTCGTGCCTCGGTTGCCTCTCCTTGAGGAGAGGGAGAATCAATGTTTCATTGTTTCAATACTTCTGCAACCTCACCCTCTGCCTCCCTCTCCGTCCTTGCTTCCCTCCGCTCGCAATGACGGAGAGGGAGAATCAATGCTTCATTGATTCAATACTTCTGCATTCTATATTCCTTGTTCGTCTGTTCTTCTGTTCATGCTTATATTTGTATGAATGGACAGCAATCCTTCTCCTGTCACCCAAATCACCAGCGATCCTTTTGCAGCCGTTCGCATCCCCGAATTTAAAAACCTGATGCTGGGACGGTTTACCTTTATCATGGCTTTGCGTATGATGGGCACCCTGGTAGCCTGGTGGATCTATGAACTGACGAATGAACCATTTGCTATTGGTTTGGTGGGACTTTCAGAGTTCATTCCTGCCTTTTCGTTTGCCCTGTATGCGGGTCATATCATTGATCGCAGTGAAAAAAGAAAATTGTTGCTGCGGGGGGTATTCTTTTTTACCTGCGCTGCCGGCACCTTGTTATTCTTTTCAACGCCTTTTATCCATGATCGTTTCAATAAGGTTACCATTGCGATCGGTATCTGTACCGTGATATTTTGCACCGGTATCATCCGGGCTTTTACGGGACCTATTTTTTCTGCTGTGCTGGCCACTACCGTTCCGCGGCAGTACCTGCAGAATGCCACTACCTGGAACCAGGGCTCCTGGCTGGCTGCTGCCGTCACCGGTCATGCAACCGGCGGTTTCCTGATCGCCTCGATCGGTATCATGGGCACCATGATCACGGTCTGTTCATTACTCATGGTTGCATTTTTTATACTCACCCAACTAAAACCCAAACCACCAATGCCGCAAAGCGGTGAAAAGAAAACATGGGAGAGCGTAATGGAGGGATTGCGTTTTGTTTTCAGGACAAAAGAGATACTCGCAGCCTTCTCCCTGGACATGTTTGCCGTATTGTTTGGTGGTGCTGTCGCCATGGTGCCGGTATACGCAAGAGATATCTTGAAAGCCGGGCCAATGGGTTTTGGCTGGCTCAATGCGGCGGTAGATATCGGTGCTATCACTATTGTTGTACTGCTGGCTTTTTTCCCGATGAAAAAAGCACAGGGTAAAAAATTATTGCTGGCCGTGGCAGGTTTCGGCATCTGCATCATTTGTTTTGCCCTTTCCGAATGGTATATCCTTTCCTTCGCAGCCCTGCTTATCGCCGGTATGCTGGATGGTGTAAGTGTGGTGGTGCGGGGAACCGTGATGCAACTCAAGACCCCCGATCATATGCGGGGAAGGGTAAGCAGCGTGGGTTCCATGTTCATCAATTCCAGTAATGAACTCGGACAATTTGAAAGCGGGATGGCGGCTCGGCTGATGGGTGTAGTTCCATCCGTTGTCTTCGGCGGATGTATGACCTTGCTCATCGTGATTGTTACGTGGATCAAGGCACCAACCTTGAGGAAATTTGAGTATTAAACCCTGTTCCTAAAGGGAATTTAGATCAAGGACGGCTTACTTTCGCAGCATTGCTTTAAAGCATCTGGTTCGTTATTTTGTTTCCAGCTGCATTAACCCGGATGATCGTCCCATGCGACGCTCCGTTCAGCATTCTGCCCCTAATCACCTTCTCATGCCGGGAAACGGGCATCTCCATTCTATTTCTCCAACAGGCGCGGCGAAGTCTCGAGAAACAAAACCGATAACAAAACCTTACCCCAAACCTTCACAACTTTATGTAAATTACAGTACCAAAAACTTCTTGATGAAAAAGATGATATCTCTTTATGCTTTAATGCTGGTCCCGGCATTCAGCATATCGCTGCACGCACAAAAGACGCTTAAACCGAAAACACAGGAAGAAGTGGTCGCAGCTCTATGTCACCACTGGCGGTTGACCGCACTGGAAGAAGGCGGCATGAAATTACCACCTTCCATAAAAGTAGGTTTTACGGAGATAACATTAAACAGGGACGGCACATTTGTGAAAACGGTGGATAGAGAACCTGTTTCAGGCACTTGGGTCTATCAGCCCAAAGGCATGGTGTTGCAGACCGAGGATAAATCCGGTGTCATCTTGTTTGCTATCATACGTCTCACAGAAACTGAATTGGTATACAAAACAAAGATTGGAGGTTTGCCCACTAATGTTGTCCTGGAACGTGTTCAATAGTAATTCGTTTTATTAAGACAGGTTTCGCATTGTACACCACCAAATCACCCGTAATAAATATATTACCATGCAACGCCGCAATTTCATCAAAAACTCAGCCCTTACCATTGGCGCCCTCACATTAGCGCAACAAAATCTTTTAGCCGGTCTGTTTGAAGACCCCTGGAAGATCACCATGCTTCGTAATGATGTAGGAATATTTGAAGAAAAAGGCGGGACCATCGCTTTTCTCGTATCCAAAAAAGGGTTGGTAGCGGTGGACTCACAATTCCCTGACCAAAGCAAACACCTGATCGATGAGATGAAAAAAAGAGGCGAAGAAGCTTTTAAACTATTGATCAATACGCATCACCACGGCGATCACAGTTCCGGCAATATTTCCTTTAAAGGAATAGTGGAACAGGTGGTGGCCCATGCCAATTCAAAGACCAACCAGGAGAATTCGGCCAAACAAAACAAATCCGAAGAGAAACAACTCTATCCAGACACCACGTACACCGATAGCTGGAGCGGAAAAGTGGGAAAAGAAAAGATGAAGCTGCATTATTTTGGCGCGGGCCATACCAATGGTGACAGTTTTGTGCAATTTGAAGAAGCAAATATTGTTCATTGCGGCGATCTTGTATTTAACCGTCGCCACCCCTACGTGGACCGTACTGCCGGAGCTAATATCAAAAACTGGATCCAGGTACTGGATAAGGCCATGAACAAATTCAATAAAGAAACGATTTATGTATTTGGTCACGCAGGTCCGGGCTATAAAGTAACGGGTACAGCCGATGAACTGAAAGCATTCCAGGATTACCTGGGCAATGTATTGAAATTCGTGGAAGGCGAGATCAAAGCTGGCAAGACAAAAGAAGAAGTGTTGAAAGCCACGATCATTCCGGGTGGAGAAGAGTGGAAGACAGATGGTATACAACAGCCGCTGGGAGCCGCATATGATGAACTGACAACTAAATAATATGAGCAGCATAATATTAATCGCTATTGGTGTATTGTTGGTTATTGTATTCTTTACGATGATTTCCAAAAGGAGAAATAACAATTCCGGTACAGCCACAACGGATTCGAATTACTATGGAGCCGGTGGTGGCTATGCTGACTCTTCATTTTATTCAGACAGGGATCATCACCATCATTCAACAGATAGCGACAATAGCGGTGGTGCGGATGGCGGCTGGGGCGGGGATAGTGGTGGTGGGGGTGATAGCGGCGGAGGTGATGGAGGAGGTGGAGGTGGTGGCAGTGATTAATGGCGGAGCAGATAATAATATTGGATCAAGTTCCTTTCTACTAACAACCTTCTGGTATGAATAAATTCTCCCTGCTCTTCCTATTATTCCCTTTGCTTCAAAGCCGTACTGTCAGCAATTTTTCAGTTGATATAAAACTGATCGCACCTTTTAATACAGCGAAGATAGAACTGCAGGTTGTCGTTAAAAACCTGTCTGCTACTCCGGTGAGGGTTTTGAAAAGGCGGACACAAGTATTCAAACGCAATGGCACAGCGTCAAAAGCCAACTATATTATTGAATTGGAGCAATGGAAAGGCAATGCATACTATTTGTGGGAACCAACTGTGGAGACCGTAATTCCATCGCACAACACCGGAGAAGAATATGTTTTTTTACAAAAAGAAAAAAGTATCACTGACACGCTCCATTTAGCCGGGCATTCTTTTTCTGATAATTTGCCCTGGATCTTTTCTCCGGGACTATATAGAATAAGGGTATCGTTTAACGTAAGTGAATGGAATAGCGTACCTGCAAACAACTCAAACTGGGTGGAGTTCGTGGTGCAATAGAACCTGCAACTCTCCAAAGATTTTTTATCTCAGTGCAAGCCCAATAGCGAACCGAACGCACAAGAGTGCCCGATTGGGGCTCCTTCGGAGCGATGCTTCGGCTCTGCTCAGCACAGGCTACACAGACGATGATAGTAGCACAGCAGCTGGCTAACCCATCGTCTCGCTCAGGGTTTACTCAGCCGTCGCCGGGCTGATCACATTCTTTATCTCTTCGATACGATTGGCAGGGAAACCGCCCTTGCCGGCATGTTCCATCAATATCTCTTTATTGGGAGCCAGGTACACACAGTATATTTTGTCTTCGGTAACAAAACTTTCGATCCATTGAATAGAAGGTCCCAGTTCGCGGATCACACCACAGGATTTTTGGGAGATACCATGGAGTTCTTCGGTGCTGAGTTTGCCGGCACCGGGCAATTCTCTTTCGATGACATAGCGGGGCATAGTTTAAGATTTAGCACAAAAAGGTACGACAATTATAAAATATTGGCTCAAACAGCTAATAACTGTTTTACTTTTATTGCTCAAATTTGGGGAACAGAGGACCTTTTTTTCACGAACAGACCATTCCTTTCTTACGATCATTGAAAAATAGCTTTACTATCACGAACAAAATGTCACCCCTTCGGGGTTTGGGGAATGTATCATGATTCTTTCTATAAAAATATCACCCTTCGGGATTTAAAGACCCATGGGAATTAGTTTTCATTTTCTGCACCTTGATCCCGGGTTTTAAGGCCGAAGGCCTGGCATTATTATAGTACCCAGTGTATATACACGTCACAAATCCCGATGGGATGACATGAAAATTTTATACTGAAGAGATCGCTCTTTTACACTTTCCCCTTCTCCGCTGCTATCAATTTTTCAATCACGTAGTAAGTGATCGGGCAGAAACTGGTGTTCTTTAATGCCATCGGTTGCCGTTTCAGCATAAAGTCATCATCCATATAAGGAAAGCGGGCGCAATCGGTCGGGCGCACTTCGTAGATGCTACAATAATTATCGGCTCCCAAAAAAGAGCAGGGCATTTCTTTCAGCACATTGTCACCTTCATCATCAGTCCGTAAATATTTATCCCGGAAGTCGCCTTCCTTCATCCCCACATATTTGCTAATGCGCTTAATATCCGGTGGTGTAAAGCGGGGAGAATAGGTTTTGCAGCAGTTGGCACATTTCAGGCAATCTATTTTTTCAAATGCCTCTTCATTCAGTTCGGGCAATTGCTTCAGTACTTTATTTTTATTGGCCCGGTGCAGGTATTTCTTATATTCTTTCTGGCGTTCGCCTGATTTTTTTTCCCAATTGACTAAGAGGTCTTGTGCCATGGGTGCAAGGTACGGCAAGTCGGGAGTCCGAAGTCAGAAGACCGAAGAAGCGGTTGAAAGATCATAGTTAGTATATAGGTCTAAAAGGTCATATGAGTCTTATAAGCCATAAAAAACAGGATTTCACGGGTTCGGCTCCGGACTCCCGTCTCCTGACTTCAGACTTTCGTCTATTTTTGCCCCCATGGGAACCGCCCGCGAACAACTGCTGATATTGATCACTACGCCACTTTACCTGGTGGTGATCGGGCTGGAACTCTTCCTGAGCAAACTCCGCAAGCAGGACACATACACGTTAAAGGATACGGCACAGAATATCTATTTTATGGTGCTCAACGGGGGTATCGACCTGTTATTCCGGATCATCTATATCGGTTTTATACTTTCTTTCTTCTATGATCACCGTTTTACGGAGCCGATCCAAAACCTATGGATCTACTGGATCGTGCTGATCGTATTTGAAGACTTTATGTATTACTGGCTGCACCGGGTGGATCATTATTGCCGCCTGTTCTGGGCAACGCATGTCACACATCATTCTTCGCCCAAATTCAACCTCACGGTTGGGTTCCGGTCGTCGATACTCGAGCCTTTGTATCGTTTTGTTTATTTCATCCCCATCGCCTTACTGGGGTTTCAACCGATCGATATCGCATTTATTTATGCTGCCACCCAAACATGGGGGATACTGGTGCATACTGAAAAGATCGGCAAGGCCGGCTGGCTGGAATATATCCTTGTCACACCCTCCCACCACCGGGTACACCATGGTTCCAATCCCAAGTACCTGGATAAGAATATGGGAATGTTCCTGATCATCTGGGATAAACTCTTTGGCACTTTTCAACCCGAACTGCCGGCATCCGAATACCAGCCTATCAAATACGGTCTGACCAAACCCCTGGAAAAAGAAGACCCGGTTAATATCGTGGTGCATGAATGGAAAAGCATCGGGAAAGACCTCCGTAAAAAAGGGCTGAGTTTTAAACAACGCTGGAACTATCTCTTCGGCGCTCCCGGCTGGAGTCATGACGGAAGCAGTCGTACCAGCACTGAATTACGAAGGATGGAACAGGAAAACAAGGCCAGTTAAAGGTTTTATTGTTTCTTCCCCTGCTTATCCACGGGTTCAACAAGGGCCATTTTTTATCGTCATCAGCACGTAACTTTGCCCCGCAAAAAAGAGAGAAAGTCATATTGGTCATAAAAGTCAAATTAGTCATATACCAGACTTCGCTTTGACCCATTTGACCTATTGCCTTACTGATTAAAAGACATATTTGATCTATGAACTTATTCGAACAACAATCCAACGAATTCATTCCCCGTCATATCGGACCATCTGAAGCGGACGCAAAAAAAATGCTGAAGAAGATTGGTGCAGCAAGCCTGGATGAATTGATCAGTAATACGGTGCCTCCGGCTATCCGCATGGAAAAAACATTGGATATCCCGGCGGCGATGAGCGAACATGAATACCTGAAACATATCAAGGGTATCTCGTTCCGGAATAAAGTATTCACCAACTATATCGGCCAGGGCTATTATAATACCATCGTTCCTTCCGTGATATTGCGGAATGTTTTTGAAAACCCGGGATGGTATACCCAATACACACCTTACCAGGCAGAGATATCACAGGGTCGTTTGGAGAGCCTGTTGAATTTTCAAACAATGGTGAGTGACCTGACCGGTTTACCGATCGCCAATGCCTCATTGCTTGATGAAGCAACAGCCGCTTCCGAAGCGATGACCATGTTCTTCAATACACTGAACAAACAGGATCATATCGAAAGACCGAAGTTCTTTGTTGACCGGAATATTTTCCCGCAAACAAAAGATGTATTGCTCACAAGAGCCGTACCTATCGGTATCGAGATCGTGGAAGGAGATTATAAAACAGCCACCATCGATACCAGCTATTTCGGAGCGATGGTACAGTACCCGGATAACCTCGGCAGCATTGAGGACTATCGTGATTTTATCAATACCGTACACGGAGCCGGGGCCTATGTGGCCATGGCAACGGATCTTTTGGCATTGACCCTGTTAACGCCTCCCGGTGAACTGGGCGCTGATGTGGCAATCGGTTCCGCACAACGTTTGGGCGTACCCCTCGGGTATGGCGGACCACATGCGGCTTTTATGTCGACCAGGGACGACTTTAAACGCAATATCCCCGGCCGGATCATCGGTATCAGTATTGATGCACAGGGGAACAGGGCTTTGCGGATGGCATTGCAGACAAGAGAACAGCATATTAAAAGAGAAAAAGCTACTTCCAATATTTGTACGGCACAGGCATTGCTCGCCAATATGGCGGCGATGTATGCTGTCTTCCACGGCCCGGAAGGATTGAAGAATATCGCCAAACGAATTGCCCTGCTCACGCAAACCGTAGCATCTGCAATTGAAGAAAGAGGTTTCGAACTGGTATCGGGTAATTTCTTTGATACGATCGTAGTCAAAACAAACGATAGCAACTCCATCAAAGAAAAAGCAGAACGCCAACTGATCAATCTCCGGTATATCGACACTACACATATCGGTATCTCCCTTGATGAAACAACGGATATTGGCGATCTCTATGACCTGATCAATTGTTTTGAGAACGATACGGATCCTGTAGCATTCGATATTCACCAGGAGGCAGAGCTACAGCATATCCCCGAAGCTTTGAGCAGGAAATCATCATTCCTCTCCCACCCTGTTTTCAATATCCATCGCAGCGAGAGCCAGATGATGCGATATATCAAACAACTGGAGAACAAGGATCTTTCCCTGAATACCTCGATGATCTCTCTCGGAAGCTGTACCATGAAACTGAATGCCGCTACTGAAATGATGCCGCTGAGCTGGGCACATTGGAGCAGCATCCACCCTTTTGCACCTGCTTCGCAAACAGAAGGATATAAATATATTATTGATGAACTGGGTGAATATTTATGCAAGATCACAGCCTTTGATGCCTGTAGCCTGCAACCGAACAGCGGTGCACAGGGAGAATATGCCGGGTTACTGACCATCAAAGCTTATCATGAGGCTAATGGCGAACATCACCGTAATGTGATGCTGATCCCGATCTCGGCTCATGGCACTAATCCGGCCAGCGCCGTGATGTGCGGAATGAAAGTAGTGGTGGTAAAAGCGCTGGAGAATGGTTATATCGACGTGAACGATCTGAAAGCAAAAGCAGAACAGTACAGCAAGGACCTGTCCGGTATTATGATAACTTACCCGAGCACTTATGGTGTATATGAAGAAACGGTGAGAGAGATCACGGATATCATTCACCAGCACGGTGGGCAGGTATATATGGATGGAGCGAACATGAATGCCCAGGTAGGATTGACCGCTCCCGGTTTGATCGGTGCGGATGTCTGTCACCTGAACCTTCACAAAACTTTTGCCATCCCGCATGGTGGCGGTGGTCCGGGTATGGGCCCGATCTGCGTAAAAGAACATTTGGCAAAGCATCTGCCGGGTCATGTGTCTGACCGTCCCGGTCTGACACATGGTGCTGGAGCCGTAAGCGCCGCTCCGTATGGCTCTGCTTCTATCCTTTTGATCTCCTACGGCTATATAAGGATGTTAGGAAATGAAGGGGTAAAAGCAGCCACTGAATACGCTATACTCAATGCCAATTATATGCGGGCAAGACTGGATGGTGCGTATGATATATTATACACCAATCACAACGGACAATGCGCCCATGAATTTATCGTGGACCTGCGTCCTTTCAAGAAGTCAGCAGAGGTAGAAGCTGAAGATGTGGCCAAGCGCCTGATCGATTATGGTTTCCATGCGCCAACAATGAGTTTCCCGGTACCGGGTACGATCATGATCGAGCCGACGGAGAGTGAAGACAAAGCCGAACTGGATCGTTTTTGCGATGCATTGCTTTCTATCCGCCAGGAGATCACTGCCATCGAAGAAGGCAAGGCCGATAAAAAAGATAATGCACTGAAACATGCACCACATACACAGGCAGTAGTAACAGCCGACGAATGGAAACATGCTTATTCAAGACAGGATGCCGCATTTCCTTTGTTCTATGTTACCCAGAATAAATTCTGGCCTTCGGTGGCAAGGGTGAATAATACACATGGTGACAGGAACCTGATCTGTACTTGTGAACCGATTGAAAGTTATATGGAGGCCGAAGCTTAGTTGTGGAACTCTTTATCACCCTGAGTAAAGCGAAGGAGGGAAGCTGAAGCCTGATACTGATTCGGTTTGTCATCCAGTCCCGATCGTCCTGAGTTGATCGAAGGATCGGGATTAGCGAAGGATGAAAGCAGAGGCGTAATCCTCTTAAAAATAGTACAACGAAAAAAGGGTCACCTCTGCAGGCGACCCTTCCGTTTTATATCGATGCGGTTTATTTAGAACCTTCTTCCTTTGCCATTTTCTTTATTTCTGTTACCACTACCCTCTTGGTTGCTGCTACCATTGTCCCTTCTTTCAATTGAGCGGGATGGTTGTTGCCCACGGGATCCTGTGGACTGCTCTGTTCTTGGTTCCTGCCTTCTTTCCACCTGCTGCCGCTGTTGCTGCTGTGGTCTTGGCTCCTGCCTTCTTTCGAACTGCCGCTGTTGTTGCTGCTGCGGTTGTTGCTGGCGTCTCTCCATCTGTTGCTGCGGTTGTGGCTGGCGTCTTTCCACCTGCTGCTGACGGACAGGGTTATTCGAATTTCCGTTATTCTCCGTTCTTCTTTCAAACCGGCGGTTCTCCACAGGATTGTTTCCCTGGTTAGGATCCCTCGAAGGAGTGTTCACTCTTCTTTCGCGATCCGGTGTGGGCACGTTATTATCATTTCTTTCAAACCTGCGGTTACCGGGGTTATTGCTGTTACCATTATTTTGTGGCTCTCTTGGATCCGTATTTCTTCTTTCAAACCGGTTGTCATTTGATCCGACACGCCCGGGAGTATTTTCTCTTCTTTCAAACCGGTTGTTATCATTCGAACCAACACGGCCGGGAGTATTATCATTTCTCCTTACAACATCGTTGTTTCCGTTATTTCTGCGGAAACCGTTATTGCTATTGGCGTTGTTCCTGTCAAACCGCTCAAAACTGCGGGGAGCAACAGTCCGGTTATTGTCGCGGCGAACATTAGGGCGGAAGATGCTTACTTCATTATTTCTGAAAGTACTGCGGCCAGGTGTATTCGACTGGCGGAAACGAACCGGGTTGATCCGTCCTGTATATCTTTCCGCATCATACCTGCGGGGACCTGACCTGAAGCCATAGTTACCACCGTAGCGATAATTATTAACGATGATCGTTGTGTGATTGATGATCGTTGTATTCTGCCTGTAGGGTACACAATAATCATAAATCCGGGGAGAAGAAATATAACGTCTTGGAGCGAAACACCAGAAATCAACGGGCGGCGCATAACCACCAATATTGAAATTGATATTGATATTGATGCCCGGCCTGATCGGTGCCCAGCCATAATAATCACCACCATCTCTCCAGGCTACCCAGGCGGGTGACCATTCATAACCCGGTACCCAATACCAGCCGTAGGAAGGATCATTATCCCAACGGCCGTAGTGGAAAGGTGCCCAACCCCAGTCGTAGTCGGATACCCACATCCATTCATAATTCTCTGAGTATACCCAGTGACCATTGGTACTGTAGGGACGGAAGTCAGGACCGGCATCCGGGATCCAGACATAACCCCGGCCCGGATAATCTACCCAACGGCCGTGTGGGCTGAGCTCATCGTAAAAAGTTTGGTAATCAACATCGCGGTTACCATTACCCTCGTCGTAGCCCTGGTCTACGTAACCCTGGTCGCCATAGCCATCGTCGTTGTATTGAGCGGAAGCGGTGTTGGGAAGAGAACTGGCCAGCACTATCAGTGCCAGCGCAGCGATTTTAAGGATTCGTTTCATGTACGTGATTTTTGTAATAATTGTTCATGCGCAAAAAATTGTTTAGTGGTTTTCTTCATTAATTACGCTCAGTTTAGACGCTACAATTATGCCATAAGGGTATCATCAAAACGGGTGATAGTGAGTTTTAGCAAAATATTGTAGCAATGTTAAGGGCTAGTGGGGTTCGGCGAGTGGCGAGTGGGAGTTAAGACTCGATGATCCTATGATCCTTTGATACAATGAAACCCCACTAGCTACTAGCCAATCCCTACTTGAAAAAAGTCAATCCCTACTTGCTAAGCCAATCCTCACTAGCCTGTTTTTTCTTATATTCATGCAATCATCAGCCCAAACCAATCGCTATGTGGATATTCCAGCTCAGGAGTTTTTTTCGTAATACTTTCCGGCTTCTCACGATCATCCTGATATTCCTGAAACATATATTCAAGAATTGGCTCTTTCACAGCTGGTTCCGTAGGATATTCGATCCCAAGGGCCGGAAGCTGACGACCCGTCCTCAACGTGTCCGCATTATCATCGAAGACCTGGGCCCCACTTTTGTCAAGTTTGGACAGATCCTGGCTGACCGTCCTGACCTTGCATCCGAACAACTCCGGGATGAATTGAAAAAATTACAGGCATCCGCCCGGCCATTTG
>JANOHQ010000106.1:0-3036 GCA_031406595.1 Chitinophagaceae bacterium | reverse complement strand
CGGGGATATGATAGCGGATGCTTCCGGCAATCTCTATCTCTTCACGGCGAACAGGAATATCTTCAAGATCAATATCGAAACAAAAGTGGCAACCTATAAAGGAGTGGTAACAGGTTTGCCACAGGGTTTCAGTACCAATGGCGCCATGGTGGAAGCGGGAAGCAAGGTCATCGTTGCCAGTTCTGAATCAACTGTGGGTTATTATCGTGTTGACCTGAACACCCTGCAGGCAGAAAAATTGTCGACCGGCGGTGATGTATTCAACGCGTCCGATCTTGCCAATGGCAACCTTGCGTTTGAAAAGAAAAAGAAGGACAGAAAGGACGAGGAAGTGAAGCCTGAAGAGGCTTCGACTCCGCTCAGCCCTGATGTGGCTGCTAAAAACGGACAGCAAGAGCAAACAACCGTTAAGAATGGCATCGCAGTGTATCCTAACCCGGTAACAAATGGGGTGGTGAGATTATCCTTCTCTGAACAACCTGCAGGAAAATACCAGGTACAGTTGCTGGATATTTCGGGAAGATTGATCGGTACTAAAGAAGTGAACATCAACGGTGAAGCTCAGATCGAAGAATTCAGGTTCCCCGAGTTATCCGTAAAAGGGAATTACCTGGTCAGGGTTACCAGCGAAACCAATAAAGTCAATGTGACCAGTAAGATTGTCGTCCAATAAGTGTCCCAATTCGCTTTTTTATCAGTTTCATGTTTTGAAACTAACAGGGCTCCCGAAAGAGAGCCCTGTTTTTGCTACGCTCGCAATGACTCGTACGTCATTGCGAGCGTCCGAAGCAATTAGTTGCAGAAATAAGGATCCGCTGCGTTCCCGTTGTTCACAGGGAAGCAGAAATGCAATTTTTTTGACGTGATCCCGGTAATAAAAACATTCACCTTCTCCCCTTTCTTGCTTTCAGGAGCCTTCCCATTCACAGTTGTCCGCGCAGGAATATTGGTAATCGTGATTGTTTCTGTCTTGTATATTTTCGTTTCTTTTTTCTTCAGGTATTCAATGCGGACGGTGACTTTGTCCAGCATTGCATCGGTCCCATTATAAAGGGGCACATCAAACGCACCGATACCATCTCCTTTGGTACTATAATTAAGGCTTCCGAAAGAAATATAATTCGGCCAGCGGTTCCGGAAATTCATTTCTTTGGCGGCTGCAGCTGCCTGCGCAGCTTCCAGCTTCTTCTTTTCTGCGTCTGCTTTTTTCTGTGCTTCGAGTGTCAGCTTCTTCTTTTCGTCCTCTGCTTTTTTGGTTGCGGCTTTTTGTGCAGCGGCTTTTTGTGCTGCGGTTTGCTGCGCTGTGGTCATTGTGGCAGTGGTGGTGGCCGTTGTGGTAGTTACAGGATCTGTTGTCACCGTAGTTGGATCAGTGGTGGTAGTGACTGTTGCTCCCGCTGTATCTTCTGTAGAAGCTGTAGAGGTGTTTGACTGAGTAGTGGAGACTGTTGTTGTTGCGGTATCGGAAACCCCCAATGTTTTGACCGCGCCAGGGACTTTATTCTTTTCTATATCCTGGTATACAAAGTATCCTGCGCCACCCAATATCAATAAAGTCAAAAGCCAGGATACCCCGGCGGTACTTTTTTTACCAGACGCGGCAGGCTTTGGCTTTTCTACTTTAGCTGCGGGGGCGGGAGTAACAGGAACGGTAGTAGTGACAGTAGCTGCGGCAGAAGTCACAGCCGGCTCAACAGCTGCCACCGGTGCTGCTGCTGTGGGTAAAGGTTCTTCGGTAGGAAGTGGTGGTGGAACGGGCGTAAAGAGATCTTTCAGTTCGTCCAGTTTACCCGCTGTGGTCCATTCAGCCTGTCCCTCTTCCAATATAGGCGTTTCTGCTGTGATGTTCCGTGACCCCAGGTCAGCGATGTCAAAAGGGCCCGCTTTTCCCTCCCCCTCTTTCAGATAAAACTTTTTCATTTGAATGGTTTAATGGTTACAAATTAAGAAGGGACAGATGAGGTATCTACAGGGGCTGGATGGGGCATAAAGCTAAGGTTTTACGAGTATACGCCAAAAATACAGCGGCTTCTTTTCCTAACAATAAAGCCTGCATAAAGCAGGCTTTAAAATGTACAGATATGAAAGGCTCAAAACTCTTTTTTGTCTTTTTTGCAATAAAAACGGGGGCTATCCTTATCCAGCATACAACCCCCGAGCCGGCACTCTCCCCGTTCCGCTTTTTCTATCAGTGCGGTTCCGGGCTTACCATATACGATGGGGATCACGTCTTTGTCCGATTTACAGAGCGGGCAATTGTGTTTCTCCATAACAGATGGCCCCTGGTTGGGCGAAAAAGAAAATAGAGTGATGATAGTTAAAGAAAGCAACAATAGTTTCATAGAGAATTATTTGTACTATGATGCGGGACCAGGGAAGATTACATAGGGCAACTGTCTGAACTGTGATTTTTGTGATTAAATGATTGCTATGATCGTCAGAAAAAAACATTTTCTACCCGTTAAAAACCCAGTATACATATTAGTCTGAACCTGATTTTTGTGATTAAATGATTACTATGATCGATGAGCAGTACAAATACTCGGCACTTACTTCAACAATTATTGGATGTGCTATGACTGTGCACACGACGCTTGGCAACGGATTCCAGGAGGTCATTTATCAAAGAGCATTGGCGATTGAAATGCGCATGGCCAGAATTGAATTTTCAAGGGAACATGAAATGCCTATTTATTACAGGAATGAACAAATTGGGACAAGGCGGGTAGATTTTTTAGTTGAGGAAGTGATTTCTCTTGAAATTAAAGCGACAACAAAACTGGAAAATGTACATTTTGCCCAGGCTATTAACTACCTGGAAGCTTATAACCTGGAAATAGGATTATTGATCAATTTTGGAGAGACAAGTCTCAGCTTTAAGCGATTCACTAATAAGAAGTATAAATCACCATAATCACAAAAATCAAACAAATCATAGTCTGAACGGTGATTTTCGTGATTGAATGATTGCTATGATTACTGAGCAGTTAGTATGATCGATCAATTTTGGAGAGATAAGGTTCAGCTTTAAGCGAT
>JANOHQ010000095.1:0-5328 GCA_031406595.1 Chitinophagaceae bacterium | reverse complement strand
TCGGCCCGCAGCATTTTCTTTTCCAATTCCTGCAAACGATAGACAGTTTGTGTTTTAAGGGCATCCACATGTTTTTCCAGCGTAGTATCTACCGATATTGCCTGTTTTTTAAATGAATCGTATAGTTGTTCCAATTCCGATAAAGAACCATTCAGTTTTGTTTCATTCTTACTATCTCTTGCCACTAACCTGTTCAGCAATTCCTGTTCGGGTAAAAAAAACTCTTCGGTGGCAAACCCGAGCTTTGAGATCTTTTCCTGCCATTTTTTTTCCACGACCAAAAAAGAATTGCGCAAGACCAGCACCGGGAAAGGAACCTGGTAATGATCGAAAAGGTCTTTTAACTGCAACCAGTAAGCTGTTTCTCCTCCACCACCGATAAAGGCAATATTGGGCAGGATGGTTTCCTGGTATAGCCCGCGAAGGATAACATTGGGGCTGAAACGTTCCGGATGACTCTGCAATTCTTTAAGGATCTCCGCTTCTGAGAATCTTGCCACCCCATTCATCACCCGCCACTCGCCATTCCCCTTCTCTATTCTCTCTCTTGTCTCGTCCTTTAAATAAAACAAATTGATCTCTCTTGGATTCGCCTGCGCCTTATAGCCAGCTTTTTCCAATCTCTCCGCTGTTTTCTCCACAATGACCGATGCTGTTTGGTGCAAAAGGTCATCTTCGAACAAACTGGTCACCTGCTTTTTTAATACCGCATTATCGGGCAGCAATACCACCAGGCCGTATCCGGCGAAAAGATGGTTGACAAACCGGAAAGTAGCATCCTGTATCGTTGTTCCTTCTTTATAAAAAGTTCCCAGGGAAGAAATGATCTCTGCACCACCGGGCTGTACCGATAACTGCCCTTCCATCGACCCGATCAGTTTCACCAGTTCCTTGTCCACTTTCATCCGGCCCACCGCACCTTTTTGCTTCGTGTTCCAAACCAGTTTTTCTCCCCCGATATATACATGGTTTAGCTCGTCCAGGTCGGCATCTTCTGAACCGATATAAAAGACGGGAACAAAATCATGTTGCGGCAGAGAAGTCTTTAAATGCCCGGCCAGTTTGATGGCATGAATGATCTTGTAAATAAAATACAAAGGGCCTGTAAAAATATTATTCTGGTGCGCCGTAGTGATCGTAAATGTATCCGGAGAAAGCAATGATCCGATATTCTTTTTTACTTTATCAGAGGTGTCGATTCCTTCATACTGCTTTCTTAGTTCCTGTACCAATACCTGTCTCCCGTTCTGACCTGTTGCTAAATTTCCTTTCTGATTCTTCCTGGCTTCGATCGCTTTTTGAATACCCTGGATGGAGGGTGGGTTGGTATAGAAAGGCCGTAACGCTTCTGTATGATCGAGGTAGTCCAATACAGTTTTGGAGAAACTGTTGGTTTGGCGGTAAGGCAGGCGGGTAGCAGTACAATTCATATCCCGTAAAAATAAAAATAGTTCAGCGGTGATACGATACCGCCCTTAAAATTAACGTTACTTTACTTCATAGGCCACAACGGTGTTCTTCCAGAAAGTGGGTATGAATACTGTTTTCGTGGCAGGGTCGAAACCGATATCCGCCGAATTGGTTTTAGTTGGTCGTCCATCGAGCAATAATTCTTTGGTGCCGGCTTTTGCATCGACATAATACACTACACCGGACCAGGTGGACACGATATATTCTTCGCCCGTAACATTCTCCACCCCATCGACTCCTCCTTCCATACCATCTACAATCAACTTCAATGTCTTGTCCGCATTTACGGAATACATTCCCCCCTGGTCAAGCACATAGAGCTGACCATTCCGCACCAGCACGCCGTTGGGTCCTTTGAGATTCTCCAGGTAAACAACTGCTATGCCACCCTGGATGCGATAAACTTTTTTCCCTTTTGAATCCGATACATAGATCACCCCGGCAGCATCGATGCTGATATCATTGAGACCGGCTGCTCCCGGAACTTCGATCGATCCGGCTATCTTTCCCTGGTGCAGATCGACCACCACTACCCTGTCCATATCGGCTACATATAATGTATGATGATAGAGACCCATTCCTTTTGGAGAATTGAAACCGGTGATCCATTCCGCATCGATGATCTTACCGTTCACATCCATTTTACCGATCGAACCCAGGCCGTCTTTGGCCCAGGGATCTTTGCCCTCGATATTGGTTACATACAACAGGTGATGGTCCGCATCATACAAAACGGATTCGGGCACTTTGAAGAGGGAATCGGACTCCCATTTCTTTACCAGTTTGTGCTGTGCATTCGTTGCGATACCAAGGGTGGCCGACAAAACAAAAAACAAAAATTTCATAACAGTCAATTTAAAGGTTCATAAAGTTACGTTACTCAGGAAAATCTGCCCGGATCAAATGGGGCAATGTCCATGGATATATTTTTATCGGCAACGATCTCCTCCACTAATTTACCGGTTCCTGCGCCCAAACTCAATCCAAGCATGGAGTGACCCGTTGCCACGACCAGGTTACTGTATTTTTTTATCCTCCCGATATAGGGTAAACCGTCTGCCGAGCAGGGCCGGTAGCCATACCAGATATTCTCTTTGGCCGGGAAGGGTACATCGAAATCGGGATAAAACCGTTTGACCGCATCCAGTATTCCCTGCACCCTGTTCATCCGCGGAGGTGTTTTATGCGAAGTGATCTCCATGGTTCCTCCGAAACGGATCTTATTCCCATCCATCGGTGTTATAGCTGCCCGTCCCTCCAGTAATACTGCAGGGTAATTTACTTTATATGGAGAATCTTCCAGTGTAACGGAATAGCCTCTTCCAGGCATCAGGGGGATCCGCACCGATAATAATTTCGCGGTTTCCCTGCCCCATGACCCGGTGGCGATGATCACTTCATCCTGCTCATAGGCATTGGAAGGCGTGATCACTTTACTGATCCTTCCATTGGCTTTTTCAAACCGGATCACTTCTTCATTTCGTACCAGTTTCACTCCCTGCTTTTCGAGATAAGCGATCAACTGCCGCATCAGTTTATTCGGATAGCAATGCGCATCACAATTAAACAGGATGGCACCCAATCCATTGATCCTTGCCTGTGGCTCCAGCGCCTGTAATTCATCCTTCGTCAGTAATTGTGTATCGGACAGCCCTAATTCATGCGCTTTTTCCACAGTATGCCTGGCGTGCTCGCCACCGGCTTCCGTTTGGAATATCTCCAGCAGTCCTTTATCCTGGTAGGCAAAATCAAAGCCAGGGATTGCCAGCCAATCTTCATACTCCTTTTTACTGATGATGGCGATATCGCGGAGTGGTATAGCCGCGGACTGCACATGATCCTTATTGGCGCTGCGGATGAATTTTAATCCCCAATTGAGAAGATTCCAGTCGAACCGGGGCTGCACATAAAATGGGCTCTTTGAATTCCACATCCATTTCAATCCCTGTTTAACGATACCGGGAGTAGCGAGAGGTATAAAATGACTGGGGCAGATATAACCACAATTTCCATAAGAACAGTTATCCGTAAAATCGCCCTTATCGATCACCGTTACCTCCCAACCGGATCGCTGTAAATAAAAAGCCGAGCTTAAACCGATAATGCCCCCGCCAATGATGGTTACTTTCATCGTTGAATATACCTATTTGATTTTGGGGCCGGGAACTTCCTGACCACCCTGGTAAAGTATTAAATTTTTTACAACACCTTTCTCATCCTTTTCAAATTTCACTTTTGCTTCCACCACTTTTAAAAAGAACAGGTCTTCTTTTTCCGCAAATAATTCAAATCTGTCCTGGCCGGTAGCCTGGGCAAAGATCTTGTCTTTGTCAACAGTGATAGTAATGCTAAACCCCGGTGCCAGTTCGTATTCTCCAACATACTGTGCTAATGAGGCTGAGGCTACGGCCACTTCTCTCATTACTTCTTCCTTTATTCCATAAAGAATATTCCTTGTCTTTTGCAATACCTGGATATTGCGCTCGTGGTTGCGAAGAAGGATAATCGTTTTGTTGGAATCAATATGTCTTTCAATCAATGTATTGTAGCCCGGCCACCCCCCTGAATGATTGACCACTTTGCCTATCCCTTTTATATCGGTCAATGCCCAGCCGAAACCGTATGTAGTGGTTTTCCCATTGTTCAGCATACCGGGTTGAAAAGCTTCAGCAAGCATTTCTTTATTAAGGAGTTTTTCGGTGTACAGGGCCCTGTCCCATTTGAAGAGATCACCTGTTGTTGAATTAACAGTACCATCTCCCATGATCCCGTCAAGGGTATACACAAAAGTTTTTAAGGCTGAATCATCATCCGGTAATATATATGCTTTCTTACTGACACTGTATCCATAACCAAAAGCATAGTTGTCGATCTTCCTTTTTTCAAACCGGCGGCGGTAGATCATCGTTCGCTTCATACCCAATGGTTCAAAAATATTCTTGCGGAGATAATCGGGAAAGCTGATCCCGGATGCTTTCTCAATGATACTGGCCAGAAGGGCATAACCGGTATTGCTGTACTCCCATTTTTCACCGGGCGAAAAAAGAACAGCGGGTTTATATTCTGCCAACTGGGCGATCATATCCTTGTTGGTCATGATCCTGGTGGTATCCCATTTTGCATGCAACACCGTCATATAGTCCGGCAACCCGGAAACATGATACAATAAATGACGTACCGTGATATTATTGTAGGGCAATTCGGGGAAAAATTTCCGGAGGCTGTCATCATAACTCAACTGCCCTTGCTTTTTCAGCAGCATGATGCCCATGGCCGTGAATTGCTTGGACACAGATGCCAGTTCGAAGATGGATTCGCTGTTGAGACCGGCGCCGGTAGCCCAGTTCGCTTTGCCAAAACTTTTTTGATAAATAATAGCGCCATTCTCGGCGATCAGCACATTCCCGTGAAAGCCGTCAGCATTATGGGAAGCCGTGTACAAGCTATCCAATTGTGCGGCTTTATTTTGAGCAAGGCCGGCCAAAGCAGCAAACAGCCCGATAAAAGCGATCAGTTTTTTCATTTGATTTATTTGTTACGTTTTAGTGGTTCTGTTATGTGTCGGTGGTTCTGTTATGTGTCAGTGGTTCTGTTATGTGTCAGACGCTCCTTCGGAGACGTCAGACACCGTTAAAGCACCTGGAATCCGTGCGCATAAGGGTCGTCGTCAGTGTCGATCCAGATCGTATTATATCCATAGATCTTTGCCCAGCCTTCCACCGAAGGACGGATGGCTGGTTTTCCGGCAAGTTCTAACTCCTCCTCGATCCGTCCTGTAAATTTACTCCCGATAATGCTCTCGTGAATGAACTCATCTCCTTTCTTCAGCTTTCCTTTAGCATACCATTGAGCCATTCT
>JANOHQ010000081.1:0-8536 GCA_031406595.1 Chitinophagaceae bacterium | reverse complement strand
CCTGAAGTGTTGTTCAAAGAGGGACGCAACATAACGGAATAATAGCCAGCAAGGCTTACATATATATTGAGAGATGCTTCGTTGCCGCCGCCCCCGTATGCGTTAGACCAGGAATGGGTTAAATTATTCGTATTGAAGATCATCAGTGTTGGCGCTACGGTAGAGCCGGTGGTTGAAAAAGTATATGAGCCAATTCCGAGGTAAATGGTAGAATAATGTGAATAAGCAAACGAAGTGTCGATGGCATGCACGTAAGTGCCTTCGGGATTGGGTAGTACTTTGGTGGTGATATCATTTGTTTCATCGCCTGCTGGAATGCTGATCACCGGTTGTTGTTTCATTTCCTCCAGTTTGTCCAGAAAGGAAGTGACAGCTGCAGGAACTGACGATCTTCCCGACGGAACCGTAGTGGTTAGAAATATCTCCTCCATCATGGGCACCATCGAATTTACTCCCAGGATTCTTATACTGTGCTTCCCGTATGTTAAAGCCCTTGATACATCTCTAATAGAAACAAACTGCCAGCCATCCCTGGCAGCATATACATATTCTAATGCAACATCATCGATATACACTTTGTAAGGCTGGCCTTTACGCATATTCGCGAGAGAACTGAAATAATAATTTCCTGTCACAGGAACATCCACCACATACACCCTGGTGGATATGCCATTGTTATACTCACCATAACTCTGTAATACGGCAACTTCCCCGGCCCATGTCCACCCGGGATATTTCTTGATCTCTGTTCGTTGTGCCCGGATCGTTGTTATAGAGCATAACAAACCTAAAAAGATAAGCAGTTGAATCTTTCTCATTGATAAAGGTTTAATGATTAATGGTCCTGGTTAAGATGAGATCGCAACTGCAAAATTTAGTTTTTATCTTCTACCGGCCTATCCCTTAAACTGGTGATTTTTTAGTACCCGAATTTTATACTCAAGAGGCAAGTTCTTTATTCTCAACACATAAATTTTTTAATAAATATATGGTTGTATAACAAGCCCGGTAACCCTTGCTTCTTCCAAATTTTATCCTAATACGCATGAGATTTTTTTACCGTGCCAACTACAGGAGCGTACGGGTTGTTAAAAGAAGCTCTGCTTAATTAATTAATAATCAATGTATTAATAGCGAATAAACAGATACGTTAACAGACGCTTTTGTTCTGGCACCGTTTCTGTCTTACAGGGGTGTACTCATTCATTAACTATAAAAATAAACATCATGAAAAAAGCTTTATCTATTATAACGATGACCGCAGCAATTGCAGTACTCGTTGTCTCTTGTAAGAGTCCGGTAGCATCAGTTCCAGCAACTACACAGGATACGGCAGGCTTTGCCGAGTTCAAAGAATGGCAGGAATGGAAAGCACAGTCAGAAACACCTGTTCCGGTACCAGTACAAAAAGTAGTGGTAGTTAAAAAAGTAGCCTCCAATAGTGGTTCGATGAATTCATCAACTACCAACGAAGCAAAAACAGCGAAGAAGAAAGGCATGAGTAAAGCAGCAAAAGGTGCCGTGATCGGTGGTGTAACCGGTGGTGTTCTGGGTGCCGTGGTCAATAAAAGAAACCGCGTTGCTGGTGGTGTGATCGGTGGTATACTCGGCGGTGGATTGGGTTATGGTATCGGTCGTAAAATGGATAAGAAAGACGGACGAGTTAATTAAACCAGGGTAATAAAATAAAAAGAGGCTTGCAGTGCAGGCCTCTTTTTTTATACCGGGATGATAACTCCTTTTGGAATCAGGCTTGTTCAAATTTCACCAATGTTCCTGTAGCCGTATAAGTTGCTTCATACTTTATGGCACCTCTCATAAAATGCGCTTTCCAGGTACCATCATTCCGTAATTTCCACTCATATACATTATCAGTGGGAAAGCGCTGCCGGAAAGCATCCAATACTGCCTGTGGAACAGATCCATCAAGGCAAATGATACTGTGCGAAGAACGATGACCGCTGTCATCATAGCCTGCACTATGGCGCTGGCTGCTGTGATTGAACTGGACGGTAAAGCTGCTGCTGCTGTTCCGCTGCCATTCAACACCGGAGGCACCGCTGAATTCTGTAGTAAAAGAACTTATGGTGGCGGTGGGTACAGAGGTGGAAGGAACTACCGTGGTTGTACCGCCACCAGTGTTATCTTCCGTGCCTGATTTGGTGCAGGCTGTCAGTGTTAAGGCAGCAAAAGAGAAAAGAAGGATCGTATTTTTCATAATTTTCATGTTTACAGTGATTAAATCGGGTTACAGTAAAGAGTAATACAAGGACTCCTTTATGTAACCACCAATGCTTTTTTATTTTAGATCTATTTTTAAGTAATAACCCTGATCAATGCACTACCAGGTCCATCCTGTTTCGCCTGAATTGCAGTTTTTTGTAAAATGTTTCTGGACATTAGAGGAGGAAGCAACAGCAGAACCGGTTAAACAACGTGTAGTACCGGATGGATGCATGGAGATGATATTTCATTGCGGTGAGCTCTACCGGCAGTATTTTACTGATGGAACATCCTTACTGCAACCCCGGAGTTTTATATTTGGCCAGATCAGCAATTATATCGAGATCGCCCCAACAGGTGTCAGCAATATTCTGGCTGCCCGTTTCCTGCCGGAGGGCCTGGCGCCTTTTCTACAAATTCCCGTTACTGAACTTGAAAACAAAGCCGTCGGTCTCGAACTCCTGTTCGGCCCAGGAGGAAAAGAACTGGAAGAAAAAGTCATCGCTGCAGTACATACCGGAGAAAGAATCGGGTTGATCGAAACATTTCTCTTATCTCAATTGACAGCACCTGCTGCGATTGACATGATCACCCGGGAATGTGTGGATATCATTCTCCGGTCGCAGGGACAACTGGATATGACGACCCTCGCAGGCAAGGCCAATATCAACCGGCGGAACATGGAGAGAAGATTCGTTTCAGCGATCGGCATGAGCCCTAAGCAATTATCAAGGGTGGTGCGGTTGCAGACAACCATTAAAATGCTGGATCAGCAACAATTCAGCAGCCTCACGTCACTGGCCTATGAAAATGGGTATTATGACCAGGCTCATTTTATCCGGGACTTCAAAGAGTTTGCCGGCATCAGCCCGAAATCATTTTTTTCCGGGAACCTGAAACTGGCAGCCCTTTTTGCCTCGGCGGAGTAGAGTGCATCCCTCGTACCCCGGGATGACAAAGCAAATAAGATTAAAGTAGCAAAGAATCGCAGAAACGTCATTGCGGGCATAGCGAAGCAAAAACTGTCGCAATTTTACAATTTTAAGCACCCGCTATACTTCTATTTTGCATTAAATAAAAAACATGAAAAGGATCCTTGCCATTTTAACCAGTACTTGTATTTTATCCTGTAATAATTCCACCACCGAAAAAGCTGAAGAAGCACATGAAAAAACTCCACCCGCAACGAAAGAGCTTGTATTTGACAGGCTGCTCGGTACCTGGCAGGCGGAGGATGGGAAAAGCTTTGAGAGATGGACAAAGAACGATGGCAGTTACCAGACGGCCGGATTTAGTGTAAAAGGAGAAGATACCTCCTGGAATGAACAGGGCAAAGTATATGCAGAGAATGGCAACTGGGTCTTTGAGAATACGGTAACCGGTCAGAACGATGGAAAAGCAGTACGATTCACGTCAACCATTTTAAACGGGTACACTGTGCAGTTCAGCAACCCTGCGCACGATTTTCCAACGGATATCAATTATACAATAGCTGATCCGTCAACACTTAACGCATTCATCGCAGGACCCAACAACAAAGGTGGAAAAGATACTATTCCCTTCCATTTTAGCAGGGTGAAATAATTTCTGGGGCCGGGCCGGTTTTACTGATCCGATTCAGTAATTTCAAAATAAAAATGGCCAGGTCACATCATCGCAAGAAGCACAAGGAGCATCTCCGCCAATACCAGCATAGCCATGAGGGTGGTTCGAAGAGGACCAAAAAGGCAAAAGTCAGTGGCACGATCGCTATCGTGGGCGTCATCCTGGGCGCTGCAGTAGGCTATTTTATTACCGATGGTAATGCCACCTGGATCGCATTCGGAGCGGTGCTGGGAGGATTGGCAGGCTGGCTGACAGGCAGGTTCCTGGACCGCGAAACACAGGCCTGATATGCCCGCTTGCAGAAGAATGTTAATAGAATAAGCGGTCTCATGCAGACCCGCATAAGTTGTGTACATTTACAAAAACTCCCGTATGACACTTTTTGTTGCCGGTCTTCCTTACGATCTCGATGACGCAGAACTGGAAGAAATATTTGAAAAGTTTGGAACCATTGCTTCCGCCAAAGTTTCTATGGACAGGGAGACAGGTAAGAGCCGTGGTTTTGGTTTTGTGGAAATGCCCGTTGATGCAGAAGCCAGGGAAGCTATTGAGCACCTGAATGATATTTCGCTGGGTAAAAAACCACTGGTTGTAAAACAAGCCGAAGATCGCCAGGGTGGTTCCGGCGGTGGTGGATACAAAGGCGGCGGCGGCGGTGGATATCGTGGTGGTGGTGGTAACAGTGGCGGCGGTGGATACCGTGGCGGTGGTGGTGGAAACAGCGGCGGTGGCGGCGGATATAACCGCGACAGGAATCGTTATTAATTTCAATCCTATTTATAGAAAGTCCCTGCTGTTTGCAGGGACTTTTGCATTTAAAGGTTTCTCGCTGAGAACGCAGAGGGCAAAGAGTGCAGAGCTATGCTCTACTGATCTGTAGCACCATTGAATCACAACTTTCTTATTTCTTATTTTTTATTTCTTATTTCGACCTATACCTTCAATCCACCCCTGCCGCCCTTTCGTATATGGTATGTGTCATCCTGGTCAAAAAAAATCGTACTCATTTTTACCGTCCTCGCCAATGCAGAGGCGATCTGCTCCCAGTTGATCGATAACAGCTCCTCCTTCAGTCATATACCCGCGAAAACTTATCTCCGGTTTCACTACGACAACGATTTCTTTACCAATACTGATTATTACTATACCCAGGGGATCACATTGGAATTGGTGCACCCATCGTTTCAACAATTTCCGATGAACAAATTGTTACTGAAGATAAAAGACAGCAGTGTTCAGTCGGGTATCAGTTTTAACCTGTTCGGCTATACGCCCACCAGTATCAACAGCGACGCCATTTTACACGGTGACAGGCCATTTGAAGGAAGTATGTCATTAAAATTCTTCGCCATTTCCACGAACGAGAAATACGACTTGCGCTTAGCTTCCTCACTTCATCTTGGTATAATGGGGCCTGCGGCACTGGGTGAAGAGATACAAACCAATATCCATCGCTGGACCGGGAATAAATTACCCAAAGGCTGGCAGCACCAGGTACGGAACGATGTGATACTGAATTACCAGCTGAATGTGGAAAAGAAATTAGTATCCTCAAAAGTATTTATACTGAATAGCATGGCAGAAATAAGAGCAGGCACCTTGCATGACAGGATCGCCGGAGGGTTTAATTTTATGACCGGCCATTTTAATGACCCGTTTAAGCGGCAACAAAAAAAGAGAACAAGTATTTTCCTGTTCGGCCAAAGCCAGGTCAATCTGATCGGTTATGATGCCACGATGCAGGGCGGGATCTTCAACCGCAAAAGCTCCTACACGATCGCTGCCGCTGATATCTCGCGGGTTACATTCCAGGCAAGCGCCGGGGTGGTACTGAACGTAAAAAAACTATGGCTGCGTTACAGCCAGTCCTTTCTTACAAAAGAATTCCGCATGGGACGAAACCATCGCTGGGGTGGATTAACCGCAGGCTTCTCTTTTTAGTCAATACTACATTTCGCTTTGAACTCCTGCAGTATTTCTGTGTAAAAAGGTGTAGAAGGATCTGTAGCGGCGGCCTTACGGAAATAAAAATAAGCATCGGCCATGTAACGGTCTTCCTGTAATAAGTAAGCCACCCGGAAATACTGTGCAGCCAACTCTTCCGGCACTTCCATATTTTTCCTTAGCGAGAGAATCTGTTGACTGACTGTTTTAACGGACAGGCAATTGACAACCCCTCCATCCGCAAGGCCGGTCTCTTTGGTAGTTACCGACCAGCTATAACTGTTGCCTGGCTTCAGGTATTTTTTCAGTTTATCCAATGCCCGGGTATTGGCCGTGCTGCTGTCGCGGTAGACCTGCTTCTTCGTTTTTATATCGGTCAGCATAAAATCATACCTGCCATTGTATTCAAAACTGGTGGTCCATAACAGGGGGAAAAAACCGGTAGCATAGTTCACGGTATCCATCCAATCATTGAACAATATTTCTTTTTCATCCTGGCCCCTTACCGGCGCTTCACTGATGCTTGTCCCTTCCGGGTGATCTCTTTTATAATCGTCACTCCGGGAATAGAGCTGATCCCATATATATTGGAAATACTTCGAGGTTACTGAGGCATGGCTTCCGGCACAGGAATCTTTCCAGAGCTCTACGGGGAAGTCTCCCTGGCGGGTGATCGAAAGCGGTTTGCCTTCCTTGCAAACCATAGTCAGCTTTGCATCTCTCTGTGTTTTGATAGTGGAGCCTGGCTTTATCACTTTCCCGATCTTCAATTTCGATTCTTTATTGTTTTCTACTACCGTCACATTGCCTTTAAGTGAATAGACGAGTAATTCATTGCCCTTCTGTGGAAAGGCAGCTGAAAAAAAATGCAGGCAACCATATAAAAAAACGAGTCTCATATTCTTCATTTACTGGTATGCGATGATAAAACTATAAGGGTCCATTGTTGTTCCGGAAGTGGCTGGCACCGAAAGTGGTATCCCTTCCACCGCAGGATTGAAAAAATTCCATGGCTCGGAGGTCCATGTCAGTTTTTGCAGGTCTTTACTTCCGTTGAAAAACACCATGATCTTTTTCCATCCATCTCCCACTGCCGCCCCGTTGATTGTATACCCGACTACACCTACAGGTAAAAAATCCATGAATTTGATATGTGCAACAACATCGGGTGATTTCGTCATCCGGAAAGCTGGATGTTGTTTACGAAGACCGACCAAAGCTTTCACCAGTTGCACCACATCTGCGTTCTTTGTCTTAAGATCCCAGTTTATCGCATTGATACTGTCGGGTGATTCAAAAGAATTCTCCACACCCTGCTTGCTGCGCAGGAATTCTGTGCCGGCATGCAGGAAACTGATCCCCTGCGAGGTGAGTACGATTGATAAAGCCAGCTTGTGCATGCTGATCCGTTCTTCCATCGTTGCCTCTTTTGCCGATATTGCCAGCTTATCCCACAATACATGGTTGTCGTGACATTCGGCATAGGTCACCGTATTCAACGGCTCTTTAGCGTAAGCCGCTTTGGAATAGTTGACCTTGCTGTAATCCACCTGTGAATGTTTCAACGAAGCCACGATCCCGAATTTTATACTTTCCTCCAGCCCTGCCTTACCACTGGCAAAGCCTTTCTCATCATGCGTGAATACATGTCCTTTAATCCCATCCCGTATATCATCACTGAAAACGGCGATCCTGTCGAGTTTATATGCATTCGCCTTGACCGCCCTCAATGAATCCGGCAATGGAGATGAACCCGCTGTCCAGCCTTCACCATATAATAATATATCTGGCCTTATCTTGTGGAGCTCTTTTGAAATAAGGTTCATCGTGACAATATCGTGCACCCCCATCAGGTCGATCCGGAAACCGTCGATATGGTATTCTTTCATCCAGTACATCATCGATTCAAGCATGAATTTCCGGAACATCGGTCTTTCGCTGGCTGTTTCATTTCCGCAGGCTGTGGCATTGGAGAATTTTCCATCGGCAGTTTGACGGTAATAGTAACCGGGAACCAGTTGATTGAAATTGGAGTTCTCCGTCAAGGCCGTGTGATTGTAGACGACATCCATCACCACTCTTAACCCATTATCATGAAAGGTCTTTACCAGTTGCTTGAGCTCTTTGATCCTCGTTATGCCATCATATGGATTAGTTGAATAGGATCCTTCGGGCACATTGTAATTCAGCGGATCATACCCCCAGTTGTATTTTGAATTGGGTTTGGTCTCGTCGATCGAGTTAAAATCATAAAAAGGGAGAAGATGCACATGTGTCACTCCCATTTCCTTAATATGATCAAGACCAGTGGAAAGACCGGCAGCATTTTTTGTACCGGCCTCTGTTAAGCCTAAAAACTTTCCCTTATTTTTTATACCGGAAGAAGGAGAAATACTGGCGTCCCTGACATGCAGTTCATAAATGATCGCATCGGTTGGGTTTTTGAATAAAGGACTTTTATCCTTTTCCCAGCCGGCTGGGTTGGTTTCTCTTAAATCAATCACCATCCCTTTCTTACCATTTACTTCGACAGCTTTGACATAAGGATCGGGAACTGTATTTGACCACAGGGAATCAATCATTACTTTAAATCCATATCGTTTTCCTTTCAGGTCATTTGGAATCGCAATAAACCAGGTTCCATTCTTACCTTTCAACATAGTATGATAAATAGAGTCAATATATCCAGGCTCCCCAATATATAAGATTAGTCTGGCCTGTTGAGCGGTTGGTGCCCATATCCTGAAAGTTGACTTTGCTTTGG
>JANOHQ010000033.1:0-6085 GCA_031406595.1 Chitinophagaceae bacterium | reverse complement strand
CCAAAAGCTTAAATGCTAAGGTTGCCAGTTCTGGCTTAACTGGTAGTTCTACCGGCGAATTAAAAACCATGCGTTTGGCGCAATCTTGTAATGGAGAGTATGCCAACTTTTTTGGCGCTACCAGTGCTGCACAAGTAGGTTTGGTACTTGCTGCTTTCAACGCTACCCTTACACGTTGTAATGGTACCTATGAAAAAGACCTGGCGATTCACCTGAACCTTGTTCCAGAATCAGTGAACGTGATCTTTTATAATCCCGCCACTGATCCCTATACTACACTTGCAAACTGGAATACGCAATTACAAATTGCACTGAATACTACACTCACAGGGCCGGGAACACCAATTAATGTTAATAACGCTGCTTATGATATTGGGCATATGTTTGGCGCTTCGGGTGGAGGTGGAAATGCCGGTTGTATCGGTTGTGTTTGTGTAGATGGCGTTGCCAGCGGTACAGGAGCGACGAAAGGAAGAGGTATTACTTCTCCGGCAGATGCTATACCTATGGGAGATAATTTTGATATTGACTATGTAGCACATGAAGTAGGTCACCAGTTGGGTGGCAACCATACTTTCTCTTTTTCATCAGAAGGTTCTGGTGTGAACAAGGAAGTTGGTTCTGGCATCACCATCATGGGATATGCCGGTATCACTCCGCAGGACGTTGATGACCATTCTATCGATATCTTCCACGAAGCATCGATCCAGCAGATCCAGGTGAATATGGTGGCTAAACCTTGCCCGATCACCGTCAATCAAGCCGGTATCAATGCTACACCAGTGGTTGCTGCTGTTGCTAACTATACTATCCCGATCTCTACTCCTTTTGCCCTGACCGGTTCTGCTACAGATGCCGATGCGGGTGATGTACTTACATATTGCTGGGAGCAGAATGACGATGTGGCTGGCCAGACAGGTGCAAACAGTCTTGCCCGTGAGAATAAACCTGTAGGTCCGAACTGGTTGACCGTTCCGGCAACAACCAGCCCTACCAGGCTCATGCCCCGCTTGTCTACCATTTTGACAGGTGCTAATATCACTGGCCCGAATCCAGGCGGAGATGCAGGTGCCAATACAGAAGCCCTGAGTAATGTTAACCGTACCCTGAACTTCAGGCTCACGGTAAGAGATAACAGACCTTATAACGGTACTGCCGTTGGCCAGACCAATTTCACTGATATGGTCGTAACCATTGACAACACGGGTGGCCCGTTCCTGATAACTTCCCAGAATAGTGCAGTAGCATATGACCAGGGTAGCAACCAGACAGTGACCTGGTCAGTAGGTAGTACTACTGCCGCACCATTCAATGTTCCAACCGTTAGGATCACCATGTCTACGGATGGCGGCACAACCTTCCCTCATGTATTGGCTGCAAGCACCGCCAATGATGGTTCAGAAAGTGTGGTAATGCCAAGTACCTTGACAACAACCGGCCGTATCAGGGTGGAAGCGATCGGCAATATCTTCTTCGATATCAACAACGCTTCAATCACACTGAACGCTCCTCCAAACGGATTTACCTTCAATAGCCCTGCTCCGGTAAATGCTGCATGTCCTGCGCCAAACGTAATGACATCCGGTAACCTGACAGCAACCTATGTAGGTACGTTTACAGGTAATATCAACCTGACCGGTGTAGTGGTACCTGCGGGACCCACTGTATCATTCAACAATACGCCTTTGACAACAGGTGCTCCTTCTACTACTGTATCATTGACTGGTATGGCGACATTGCCGGCCGGCGCTTATACGGTTACCGTAACAGGTGTTGGTGTTGGCGGACCTACTGTTACAAGGGATATTGTATTTAATATTACCCCGGGTGCAGGACCGACATTCACTACACAACCAACCAACCAGGCTGTTTGTACCGGTGCTAACGCAACCTTTACTTCCGCAGCGGCAGGTGCTACCTTCCAATGGCAGGTAAGTACGGCTGCAGTGCCAGCATTTACTAATATTCCGGGTGCAACATCAGCTTCTTATACTGTTACGGGTGCAACAGTTGCCCAGAGCGGTAACCAATACCGTGTGATCGCTTCTGCGCAGTGCGGAACTACCACATCGAACGTGGCTACCCTGACCGTAAACGTAGGACCTGCTGTAACCACCAACCCAACATCACAAAGTGTATGTTCCGGTAGTTCAGTAACCTTTACTGCTGCAGGTTCTGGTACACCAGCGCCTACATTCCAGTGGCAGGTGAGCACTATTGCAGTGCCTGCATTTACCAATATTCCGGGTGCTACTGCTGCTTCTTATGTTATTGCCAGCACAACTGTTGCCATGAGTGGTGACCAGTATCGTGCTGTATTGACAAATACCTGCGGAACCGTTAATACAACTGCGGCTACGTTGACTGTATCATCATCCGTGACGATCACAGCTAACCCAACTCCACAGACTGTTTGCGAAGCGACCACTACCAGCTTTAGCGTAACAGCCGGCGGATCGGGTCTTACTTACCAATGGCAGTTCAGTTCCGATGGCGGCGCAACCTATAACAACGTACCTGCTGCTGCGCCTTATTCAGGTACTACAACACCAACGTTGACGATCACAAACGTACCGCCAGCATTGAATGGCTATCGTTACAGGGCCATTGTATCTGCCGGTGTTTGTACACCAGGCACTTCTACAGGTGCATTGCTGACCGTTAATACATTCCCGGTAATTACATCACAACCAGGCAACCTGACCATCTGCGAAGGCGCAGCGGGTTCCTTCGCTGTAGCTGCTACAACCGGAGTAGGTGTACTGAGCTATCAATGGCAGTTGAGTGTTAACGGTGGTACTACCTGGAACAATATCGTTGGTGCAACGACTAATACATTTGCTCAGCCTGCAATTCCAGTTGGACAGAATGGATACCGTTTCAGGGTAATTGTTACCGCTGGTTGCGGATCTGTTACTTCCACTGCGGGAATACTAACTGTAAATGCATTCCCTGTTATTGCACTGTCATTCTCTCCGACAACAGTGGTTTGTGTTTCTGATCCTGCATTCAGCGTAAGTGCAACTCCTGCGGGTGGTGTATTCAGCGGAACAGGTATCTCCGGAAGCACCTTTACACCTTCAGTTGCTGGTGTTGGTTCATTCCCGATAACGTATACGGTTAGCAACGCAGGTTGCCAGTCAGTATTGTCGAGAACGATCGTGGTAAATGAATGTGCAGAGCGTCACCTGAGATTGCAGGATTTCCCGGCTACCCTGGTTTACCCGGTTCCAAACGCTGGTGATTTCAGTATCAGGTTGAACACAGACCTGTACAATACCATTGACATTAAGCTGTTCAACAGCATGGGTCAATTGATAAAACAACAGGTAGCAACAGGTCTTAGCTATGGAAGCGTTATCCCTGTGAGCACTTTCAACCTGCCAAACGGTACTTATCATTTGTACCTGACTAGCGGCAGCGATAAGAAAGCACAGACCATCGTGATCCAGAAGTACTAAGATTTCGATCTAAGGATATCAATCCCGTCTCACGTAAAGTGGGGCGGGATTTTTTTGGCCTCCTATCCTCTGCCTCCTTTCCTCCGAAAGAGGAAAGGAGAATTCAATGATCCCATGGTACAGTGAATCCAGATTGAGCATTCAATCGGCTTGCGACAGTCTTAAAACAGTGGGATGCTGAACCTATGAAGGCCGTGAACTTTACCGTTAGTAGCACGCCATATGACTTATCTGACCCATTTGACTATTTCCTTATGATCTTTATCTCCACCCGCCGGTTCTCGATCCGTTGTTGCTCCGTTTTTTCCGGGTAAGGATGCAGTGGCACCGAATGACCAAAGCCGCGCCAGGAGACCCGGGTAGACACGATATTATTCGCCACTAAATAATCCCGTACCGCCTTCGCACGAGCCTCTGATAAATTGTGTTCACCCGTCTCCTGGTCCAGTCCGTCCCCTGCACCCTCCTGGCAACAGATATGCCCCTCTACCCGGATCACCAAAGAGGGATTACTCTCCATTGCTTCCAATAATTCTACAAGTACCGGTGCAGATCCGGGTAGGAACTGGTGCATGCCACCTACGAAATTGATATTGCGGAGAACGATATTGGTTCCGGCAATGGTAGCCGTATCGGCTAATTTTTGTTTCAGTGAAATGGTTGACTGTCCCCGGAAGATCCGTATTTCCACACGCCGGTTCAGGCTCCTGTCTGTTTCGGAGATATTCTCATTCAACGGTATTCTTTCTCCATGAGCCTGCACAATGCTGATATCCTTTTTCTCCCATCCATTGCCCAGCAGATATTTTTCCACCGCTTTTACCCGTTGCTCTGAGAGCCTGATATTATATTCGTCCGAACCGCTTGCATCGCAATGGCCGTGAAGTTCGATGCGGTCCGAAACGTCCAGGCTGTCGGTCAGGTTGTCGAGCGTAGCCCGGGTTTTTACACTAAGCTCATATTTGTTAAAGGCAAAATGTACAAACAGGGATTCGCCCGGCTGGGAATAAGCCAGGGTGGTTGCCAGCAAACTGCTGATAAGCAAATATTTTTTCATGTGAAGGGGATTGGTGCGGGGTCCTGCTTCTAACGAAAAAGCAGCCTTTTTTGTTATGGGAGCGCTTTGTAAATATCTTATAAACACGGTTATTTATATACAAGCGGAAAAAATACAGGAACACGGATTAGCACGGATGAGATACAGGGGCACGGATTAGCAAGGATGGAATACAGTATCACGGATTAACACGGATAGAATACAGGAGCATAGGTTAACACGGATTGATTTGGGCAGAGGCGGGCCTGTATTTACTAGTTTACCATACGGCCGAATTAACGTACTTTTGCCTCCCGAAAAATCGGGATAAAAAAGGATACAATGATAAGTGTAAAAGACCTGAAACTCGCCTACGGCAAACGGGTATTGTTTGAAGAAGTAAACCTCAATTTCACCAAGGGCAACTGTTATGGCGTGATCGGGGCTAATGGCGCCGGTAAAAGTACATTCCTGAAAATATTAAGCGGTGAGATCGAACCCAACAAAGGTTCCGTGGATATTACACCCGGTGAGCGTATGGCTGTGCTGAAACAGAACCAGTTCCAGTTTGACGAGGAGAAGGTATTGAACACGGTCATGATGGGCCACTCCAAATTATGGGCCATCGCCAAAGAAAGGGAAAGCATTTATGCCCTGGCCGATTTTACCGAAGAGGACGGCATGCGTGCGGGTGAGCTGGAAGGTGAGTTTGGTGAAATGGGTGGTTATACGGCGGAAAGTGATGCGGGTACATTATTAGGCGAGCTGGGAGTAGAAGAACTGTATCATCAGTCGTTGATGAAAGACATTCCCTCAAATTTAAAAGTAAGAGTATTATTAGCGCAGGCGATCTTTGGTAACCCTGATATCCTGTTACTGGATGAGCCTACCAATGGTCTCGATATTGAAACCATCAGCTGGCTGGAAAATTTCCTCGCCGATTATGAGAACATCGTACTCGTTGTGAGCCATGACCGTCACTTTTTAGATGCCGTGTGTACGCACGTGGCCGATGTGGACAGGCAGAAAGTAAAAATATTTACCGGCAACTATACCTTCTGGTACGAATCATCGCAACTGATGGCCCGCCAGCTGGGTGATAAGAATAAAAAAGTAGAGGAGAAGCGCCAGGCATTGATCGACTTCATCGCCCGCTTTAGTGCGAATGCATCGAAAAGTAAACAGGCGACTTCCAGAAAGAAAGCGTTGGAGAAACTAACGATCGAAGAGATCGAACCGAGTTATCGCAAATATCCCGGTATTATCTTCCAGCCGCTTCGTGAAGTGGGCAACCAGATCCTTAACACCGAGAAGCTGACTAAATCGGTGGATGGCCGTATACTGTTCAAAGATGTAACCTTCACGGTGAATAAAGGTGATAAGATCGCGTTGCTGAGCCGTGACCCGCTTGCTGTGACAGCTTTCTTCAATATCGTTACGGCCGAAATAATGGCCGACAGCGGTTCTTATGAATGGGGAACTACCGTTACGCATGCTTACCTGCCACAGGAGAACAACCAGTTCTTTAATGGCAAGGATAACCTTATGGACTGGCTCCTCCAATATGTTCCCGATCATGTAAAGGATG
>JANOHQ010000447.1:0-3764 GCA_031406595.1 Chitinophagaceae bacterium | reverse complement strand
ATTCCTAACAAATTTGTGGTAGGTTACGGCCTTGATTATGATGGCCTTGGCCGTAATCTGAAGGAGATATACCAGTTAGTATAAAATTGGTGAAGCTCTCCGTCTTTTTTTGTAATTTATCAGGGTAAAATATCCATTTGAAGAACGCTTGTCATATAGCAATCTTACTCTTTCTATGTTCGCCCCTGTTTGCCCAGCAATATTATGTTCGGGGTGAAGTAAAGGACGAAGCGGGTAATATATTGCAAAATGTCACCATCCTTCAGCACAATACCGGTTATGTTTTCCGTAGCGGTTCTTCCGGCACTTTTGGAATTGTGACCAATCAGAAAATCGACACCCTCAGCTTTTCGATGGAAGGTTACATGAAAGAAAAAGTTGTGGTGGATGCGGAAAAATATCTCAGCGTTAAACTGAAAAAAGCCAGTGGTTCCGCTGTCAATGCCCGGAGAGATAAACTCTGTTCACAAACAAAAAACCTGGAAAAAGAAGACCAACGGACCTGGTATACCGGGGATGAGACCTATGCCAGTATACTGGAGAATCATTTTGTAAATGCAAAAAAATTCCCTGTCACCGGCATGTCGCTCAATGTAGACAGGGCTTCCTATAGCAATATCCGGCGGTTTATCACGCTGAAAGCGATGGTACCACCGGATGCTGTTCGTATCGAAGAGATGCTGAATTATTTCAACCTCGATTATGACCAACCTCCGCCCAACCAACTATTCGGGATCAAAACAACCCTGAGTACCTGTCCCTGGAACCCGGACAACCAGCTGTTTTATGTCAATCTATCTTCCCAGAAATTGAACCTTGATACATTGCCACCGAGCCATCTTGTTTTTTTGATCGATGTGTCGGGCTCGATGGATATGACCAACCGGTTGCCTTTGCTGAAATCTGCCTTTCGTTTATTGGTGAATAACCTGCGGGATAAGGATTCTGTTGCCATTGTTGTATACGGTGGGGTGACCGGTGTGATGCTGAACACGACCAGTGGCGGAGAGAAGGAGAAAATCTTAAAGACGATTGATGAACTGGAGCCCGGCGGCTCTACGCCCGGGGAATCGGGGATCAAACTGGCGTACAGCGTGGCCCGGAATCATTATATCAAGGATGGCAATAACCGGGTGATACTGGCTACAGACGGCGATTTTAATGTTGGTTTAAAAACAGAGACCGAGCTGGATGAACTGATCTCTTCGCAACGGAATTCGGGAATCTACCTTACCTGCCTGGGAGTGGGGATGGGTAACTATAAAGATTCCAAGATCCAGACACTGGCCAATAAAGGCAACGGAAATTTTGCCTATCTCGATAATTTTAAAGAAGCCGAAAAAGTATTGCTGAAAGAATTTACCCAGACATTGTATTCGGTGGCCGATGATGTGTACATGAACGTGGAATTCAATCCCGAGTATGTAAAGGAGTACCGCCTGGTTGGTTTTGATAATAAAGTGGGCGCCCTGCGGGATTCCCTGTCCATTGTGGAAGGGGGCGAGATCGGTTCGGGGCATTCGATGGTGGCGATGTTCGAGATCGTTCCTACCGAGATCAATAAAGGAGCGATCAAGGATAATTTCACTACGGGAAAATTTGCCGATATTAAATTAAAATACAAGCTTCCCAATGGTAAGGAGCAATTTGGATATGATCATAGCTGCCGGTTCGATTTTGTTCCTTTTGCGGAACTGGATAAGATATATCATTTTTCCGCCGCGGTCGCCATGTTCGGATCCCTGCTCCGCACTTCACCCTTTGCAAAAGATATTGGCTGGAACGAGATCATCAGCCTCGCAGAAGCTTCCTGCGGCCGCGATGATCTTTTGCAGAAAGAATTCCTGGCGCTGGTTCAGCAGGCCAAGGATCTCTACATGAAAGTGAAAAAGAAGAAAGGTGGAGTGGCGGAATGGTGAGTGTTCGTTCCATCGTTTGATCCTGCTGCCAAATAACATCCCGTTACCAAACAAAAAGAGGGCGCCTATTAGTTTTAGGTAAGGAGGCGGGGGTAAACTGACTGAGTTGAACCCTGTATCTGTATGTCCTGGGCAAATACAGCACGCTGAGCCTTCGGCTTAGCTCAGGACAAGATCGGATAGAGGGTGTCTATTGTATTGAGACGCCCTCTATCTATACTAAGAGAACATATCTTTTATCTTATCAAAGAAATTCTTTTCATTTTTATCCGGATGCGGTTTGAAATTAGGAGAATGACTTAATTTCTCCAGCGCTGCTTTCTCTTCAGAGCTTATATGCTGTGGTGTCCAGATATTGACATGGACCAACTGGTCGCCTTTTTCATAGCTGTTCACCGCCGGGAACCCTTTTCCTTTCAAACGAAAAACCTTCCCGCTCTGGGTGCCCGAAGGGATCTTGATCTTGGCTCTTCCGTCAATAGTTGGCACTTCTACCTGGGTGCCAAAGACGGCATCGGTAAAGGATAAATGTAATTCATAGGCCACGTTCAAACCTTCACGGTGCAATTCCTTATGTGGTTCCTCTTCGATCAGGATAATAAGATCGCCGGCCATTCCACCTCTTTCACCGGCATTACCCCTGCCGCTTACATTCATCTGCATTCCTTCCTGCACGCCGGCCGGAATATCGATACTGACGGTCTCTTCCCCGTACACTCTTCCTTCACCCTTACAGGCTCCGCATTTGGCCGTAATGGTTGTTCCTTCGCCATTACAGGCAGGACAAGTGGTAACGGTTTGCATCTGGCCGAGAAACGTATTTTGCACCCGTCTTACCTGCCCGCTTCCATTACAACTGGAACAGGCCTGTACACTTCCTTTATCTTTTGCGCCACTACCACCGCAGGTAGTACAGGCCACATGTTTTTTTACTTTGATATTTTTCGTGACACCCTTCGCGATCTCTTCATACGTGAGTTTCAGTTTCACCCGGAGATTGCTGCCGCGGATACCACGGACTCTTTGTTGCGCACGGCCACCACGTTGCTGTCCGCCAAAGAAATTCCCGAACAGGTCATCGCCAAAAATATCTCCAAACTGGCTAAAGATATCTTCCATGTTCATGCCACCAGCACCACTATGCCCACCACGCCCCTGGCCACTTACACCCGCATGACCGTAACGGTCATACTGTGCTTTTTTATCAGCATCGCTTAAAATTTCATAAGCTTCCGCGGCCTCTTTGAATTTTTCTTCCGCAGCTTTATCACCGGGATTTCGATCGGGGTGATATAGCATCGCCACTTTACGGTAAGCTTTTTTGATCTCTTCCGCGCTTGCTGTTTTAGCAACACCCAATATTTCGTAAAAATCTCTTTTAGCCATAAGACAAATGTGGAAATGTGTGAATGTGAAAATGTGAAAATGGAGTAGCCGTCACCCTGCATTTCCACACTTCCACATTTTCAAATTAATAATTTATTTTCCCACCACCACTTTTGCGTGACGGATGATCTTTTCATTGAGATAATAGCCTTTCAATACTTCATCCACGATCTTTCCTTTCAATGCTTCCGAAGGGGCCGGGATCTCAGTCACGGCTTCATGAAGATCAGGATTGAATTCCTGGTGGAGGGTTTCCATGGCTTTCACTCCTCTTAACTGGAGCGAATTACGCAATTTATTGAAAACGAGCATCACGCCTTCTTTGACAGAACTATCTTCACTGCTTTCCAGTTGTTTTTGTGCCCGGTCGCAATCATCCAATACGTCCAGCATGCTGGTGATCACATCCCTGCCGGCGGTTTGGATCAGGTCGATCCTTTCTTTGGCATTGCGGCGTTT
>JANOHQ010000348.1:0-4070 GCA_031406595.1 Chitinophagaceae bacterium | reverse complement strand
CCAAAAATTACTTTCCCACTTTCGGCCAAGCCATTGGCATCTGCACCGGGTGCGGTAGCCGATACATACATTCCCTCGATGGCAACTGAATGACCGTAAAGATCCCCGGATTGTCCTCTTGGCAGAACCATCACAAGGTAGTTTTCCCAAACCGTGCTGATCTTTTTAAAAACATAAGCCTGTCCTTCGCTGGAAGTAACGTTGGTACCACAAGCATTTTGCCTGAAATGATTGGGTGTACCCACGATGCAAAAATTTCCGGAGATAGCCACGGACCAGCCGAAATTGGCATTGGCATGTCCGTCGGGTGCCACCAGTTTGGCTTGCTGTGTCCAGGTTGTTCCGGTTCTCGAATAAATATAAGCGGCACCATCATCAGTAAAGTTGGTGGTTGCGTCCCTTGATCCAATCAGTGCAATATTTCCGTTAATTGCTACGGATATTCCAAACAGATCACCACCCGCTGCATCAGCAGCAAGGAGTTTGGTTTGTATAGTCCAGCTTGTTCCATTCCAAAAATAGGTATGAGCGGCGCCCATACTACTACCCCCGGTTTTATAAAATGGTGCCCCCACCACAAAATACCCGTTATCAATTGCCACAGCATTACCATAATAATCCCCGGCGCTCCCACCTGATCCGGCAAATACACCTGTCTGCCCCCATATTGTTCCGTTCCGTTTAAACGCAAAGGCTTTCCCTTCATCCACATTGGCATTGTCATCTGCCTGCGGTGCTCCTACCACTGCGATATCGCCGGAAATATCTACTGACTCGCCAAACCATTCATCCGCCACACCCGTAGTGTTGATTAATTTCTGTTGCTCCACCCAGGTTGTTCCATTATAAAAAAATATCCAGGCGGCACCCTGTTGTACGTTCCCGTTGGTTTGATCAGCGTAGGCACCAACGATCAGGTAGTTTCCATCGATCGCTACACAACCACCAAATCCTCCGCCTGCTGTAATGATAGCAGGTGTAAGTTTCTGCTGATGTACCCAATCAATCCCATTTCTTCTGAATACATGGGCTGCACCCGCAACACCATCGCCCCTGCAACCAACCACTGCCCAATCTCCGCTGATGTCGACCCAATCTCCCATGCGATCGTTTGCAACGGGCGTGGGGTTACCCGCAATTGTATAATCTTTCAGCTTTCCAATATCATTTCCCGATCCCATTGTCGGCGTACTCCCCGCGGTTAGCGAAAGCCACTGTGCACCATTGAAGCCTTCGAAATCCTCGCTCGTTGTATTCCAGCGGATCGTACCGGCTGAAGGAGTAGCCGCATCATCTGCTATTTTTATTTTACCATTTACATGAAGTTTCTGACCGGGAGCGGCAATGCCTATCCCAACATTTTGCTGCGCTTTTAATAACAGCGAGAATGCCAGGCAACTGTACAAAAGAAATATTTTACTCATTGTTAATCATTTTTATTGCTTTACAAATCATTCAGTTTTATCGTATCACTGTAATATAAAAATCCATCGCAGCCATGTTAATGGCTGAGACTGTAACATTGGTAAATCTCACTTCCACATTATTGGCAGGAAATACTCTTGCATAACCAATAATCAATCCATTCGGTAATGCGGAAGAAGGAGAAATGTAAACGGTGCTGTTGGTTTGAACATTGGGAACCGTAAATATTTCCGTGACCGAAGAGTTGGCAGGTATATTTTGTACGTCTTTATTGAAACTACCTTTTATTACTTCCGTCAATACTGTTCCGTTTGTCCCTAGAATGACACTGCCATTCACTTCGAGGCGTGCAGCAGGCGTAGTGGTACCGATCCCGACCGATCCATTTTTTGTGACGCTCATCCTTGGCGTATTTCCACCGGCATCAATTGTAACCGAACTATCCGCCTGGAAACTGATGCCGCTCCGGTAAAATGCAACATCTGTTCCCGAGCCAATACTAAATGCCTGGGTGGAGGGATTCATCAACTGGAGAAAAGAACTGCTAAACGAATTCGAGTTCTCAAATACACTTGTGGCTGAAAGGATATACTGCGCATTGCTCAATGTACCTGAACTAACATGCAATCTTGCTTTAGGATCCGTATTGCCAATACCCAGCCTGTTGGGTATAGTGACAAGACCGGCTTTATCGATCTTCATCCGTTGTACAAAGCCTCCTGTCTCAAATGTCAGCGAACTATCCGCCTGGAAACTGATGCCACTCCGGTAAAATGCAACATCTGTTCCCGAACCGATACTAAATGGTCTTGTGGAAGGATTCATTAGTTGCAGGAAAGCATTACTCACCGTACTGGAATTCTCAAAAAGGCTTACAGCGGTACTTATATATTGCGCATTGGCCAGCGTGCCTGTACTGCTGACATGCAGGCTTGTTGCGGGATTTGTATTCCCGACACCCAGCCTGTTGGGGATGGTAACAAGGCCGGCTTTATCGATCTTCATGCGGGAGGTAAACCCACCCGTCTCAAATGTTACTGAACTATCAGCCTGGAAGCTGATACCACTCCGATAGAACGCAACCTCCGTTCCGGAGCCTATACTAAATGGTCTTGTGGAAGGATTCATTAGTTGCAGGAAAGAGTTGCCCAAGGTATTGGAAGCTTCAAAAACACTTACGGCTGCATTGATATATTGTGCATTGGCGAGTGTACCATTACTGACATGCAATCTTGATTCAGGATCCGTAGGGCCGATCCCCAATCTATAAGGAATGTTGACAATACCGCTTTTATCGATCTTCATCCTTTGAGCAAACCCTCCTGTCTCAAATGTCAGCGAACTATCCGCCTGGAAACTGATGCCACTGCGGTAAAACGATACATCCGTTCCCGAACTAATACTATATGCCTGGGTGGAGGGATTCATCAACTGGAGAAAAGAGCTGCCGGACGTAGTAGAGTTCTCAAAGATACCCACCGCTGTACCGATATATTGTGCATTAGTAAGCGTTCCACTGCTAACATGCAACTTACCTTGCGGTGTTGTGGTTCCGATACCGACCTTCTGTTGTGCTTCCAGTATCCCAAAAGAAACCATGCAACAGCATAAAAACGATAACCTTTTCATATTTCCATTTTATTATTTTACAAGAGCCGGCGGTTTATAGTTCTGCGTTGACATGGTTGGGCCAAATCAAACAGTCTATGTTTTCACGACATGATGGAAGAAAAAAAACCTTTCCCTATAACAGAAAATTTACGTCAACAAATCTCTGTTATCGGCAACAGGCACAAATACCTAATAGTAGTGAAGCCCGAAACTAAGGATGCAGGTTCTTGTAGTAAAACGCGATCGCTTCGCCGAGAGAGGAAACGTGCAGTTTCTCATAGATATGCTTGACATGCGTATTCACCGTGTTGAAACTGAGAAAGAGTTTATCGGCTACCATTTTATAGCTGAGACCGTCGGCCAATAATCGCAATACCTGTGTTTCTCTTTCAGAAAGAGGGCTATCTACCTTCTTTGGCTTAAAATACTCCAGCACTTTTAATGCGATACCGGGGTTCATTACGGCGCCGCCGTCTTCTACTTCCTGGATGGCCTGCAGGATGCGTTGCGGGGGATCCTTTTTCAGGATATAGCCGCTGGCACCGTTCCGGATACAGTCAAATACCTTATCTGTATCGTCAAATACGGTTTGCATCAACACTTTGATATGGGGATGGTTCTTCTTTATTTCTTTCAGACCCGCGATCCCGTCTGCACCAGGCATGTTGATATCCATTAACACCACATCGGGGAAACAGGCGGTCATGTCCTTCTCCACATGCAGGCAATTCTCGGCTTCTCCGCAAAACGACACTTCCGGGCTTAGTTCCAGGAGTGCTTTCAGGCTGTCGCGACGGGCGTGGTTGTCATCGTATATGAATACTTTGATGGACATTTATTCAAAATAACGGTAATATTCACTACCGGGTATCACTAATTTTAGGTAGGCTGCAGGATGGGGACAGAAGCAATAATCCGGGTACCTCTTCCTTTTTCTGACCGGATATGGATCGTACCTCCCAATTCTTCTATCCTGCTCTGCATATTCCGCAGGCCATTCCCGGTGGACGTATTCCCTGTGTCAAAACCGATCC
>JANOHQ010000478.1:0-4845 GCA_031406595.1 Chitinophagaceae bacterium | reverse complement strand
GATCGATTTCAAAATTTGCAGTTGTCTCTTCGTTTGGCATTAATGTCTTTGAAGACTGCATTAGCTGATCGACAAGTTCATTTTTAACTACTTCCTCCGAAGAAATCATTCTTGGTATCCAGAAAGTTCATACCTGAAAATTTTACATTTGCTAAGAGATCAGAAGAAATATGCCACCTTCTGAATCAAAAGGAGGTTGATGGTTGAGTATAATGAAACTGGTCCTGCCTGTGGTTTCTTCATCTACTTAAAACCAGGTAAATTTGCGGCCTTATGGAATTATCAAAAAACTTCGATCACAAGGCCGCCGAACAAAAATGGTATCAGCACTGGCTGGACAAGCAATATTTTCACAGCAAACCCGACGAGCGGGATCCGTATACGATCGTTATCCCCCCTCCCAACGTGACGGGTGTGTTGCACATGGGTCATTGCCTGAACAATACCATCCAGGATATCCTGATCCGCCGGGCAAGAATGCAGGGAAAGAATGCCTGCTGGGTGCCGGGTACGGATCACGCCTCCATTGCCACTGAAGCTAAAGTAGTGCAGATGCTTCGCGAAAAAGGGATCTCCAAATCATCCCTGAGCCGTGAGGATTTTTTGAAATACGCCTGGGAATGGAAGGAAAAATATGGCGGGATCATCTTACAGCAGTTAAAGAAACTGGGTTGCAGCCTCGACTGGGATCGCACTTCCTTTACCATGGATGACGACTATTACAAAGCCGTTATCAAGGTCTTTATCGACCTGTACAGGAAGGGACTTATTTACCGCGGTAAAAGAATGGTGAACTGGGACCCCGCCAGCCAGACCGCCCTCAGTGATGAAGAAGTTATTTTTAAAGATGTTGACTCCAAACTATATTTCGTTCGCTACCCGCTGGCCGAAGGCGAAGGTGGTATAACGGTTGCCACTACCCGACCCGAAACCATACTGGGCGACGTAGCGATAGGGGTTCATCCCGATGACGAACGGTACAAACACCTGATCGGGAAAGAAGTGGTTGTTCCCATCATCAACCGCAGGATACCGGTGATCGCAGATGAATATGTAACACCCGAATTTGGTACCGGCGCACTTAAGATCACACCGGCACACGATAAGAATGATAATATGCTGGGCGCAAAGCACCAGTTGAAAGCGATCGACACCCTGGACCTGACCGGGAAATTCACTACCGCGGAACTGATGGATGATGCCCCTTCCGCACAGGTACTTTCCTATAACGGGATCGACCGTTTTGAATTAAGGAAGAAGATCGTCGCAGATATCGCAGAACTGGGACAAATAGAAAAGACAGAAGATTATAAAAGCCAGGTAGGCACCAGTGAAAGAACGGGCGCTGTTATTGAAAATAAATTGTCGCTTCAGTGGTTTATCGACATGCAGCAATTCCTCGGAAAGAATTCCGAAGTTTTGCAGGCGGTCATGGACGATACTATTCAATTTCACCCGGGCAAATTAAAGAACACGTACAGCCATTGGCTCGGTAATATCAAAGATTGGTGTATCAGCCGCCAGCTCTGGTGGGGACAGCGTATCCCTGCCTGGTACGATGACAACGGGCGTTTTGTGGTGGCGGAAACAGAAGAAGAAGCCAAAGAAATATTCAGGACCGAATTCTCCATTACTGATCCTGAGCTCGACCAGGATGAAGACGTATTGGACACATGGTTCTCTTCCTGGCTCTGGCCGATGGAAGTTTTCAATGGGATCAGCAACCCGGGCAACAAAGAGGTTGAATATTATTACCCCTCTACAACACTGGTCACCGGGCAGGATATTATTTTCTTCTGGGTGGCGAGGATGATCATGGCGGGCTATGAATACAAACAAGAACAGCCATTCAAAGATGTATACTTCACCGGGATGGTAAGGGATAAGCAGGGAAGAAAAATGAGCAAGCAATTGGGCAACTCACCCGATCTGCTGGAAATGATCGACAGGGATGGTGCCGATGCGGTTCGCTTTGGTATTATGATCTCGTCACCAGCGGGTAACGACCTGATGTGGGACGAGGGGGGCAATGAACAAGGTAAGTTCTTCATTAATAAAATGTGGAATGCGCTGAAGCTGGTGAAGATGTGGGAAGGCCGTCGGGGCGCTGGAAGCGACCTGAAGGCCGACAATGCTAACTTTTCCATTGATTGGTTCGAAAATCGTTTAAGGCAAGTGAGATCAGAATTAGACGAGCAGTTTAAAGATTTTCGTTTGAGTGAATCATTGAAAACGATCTACTCGCTGATCTGGGATGATTTCTGTAGCTGGTATTTAGAATGGGTAAAACCGGGATTCGAACAACCCATTGACAAAGCCGTGTATGAAAAAACCGTAGGTTTCTTCGAGGAACTGCTGCAATTACTGCATCCGTTCATGCCATTTGTCACCGAAGATATTTATCACCAACTGAAAGAAAGAACGGACGACCTGACCGTCAAACAATACCCGGCGACCGCAGCGGTGAATAAAGAAATGGTTGCCACCGGCACTTTACTGAAAGAAGTGATCAGCTCGATCCGTGATGCAAGGAATAAGAACCAGCTGAAGCCAAAAGATACTGTGAGGCTGCATATACAGACAGAACAGGAAACTATTTATAAAAATATCGAACCGGTATTATTGAAGCAGGTCAATGCAGAATCACTAACCTTCACCTCCGTGACCGTGGCTAATAGTATTACCGTTGTTGTACAAAAAGATAAATTCTTTATTGAAACAACGACCGTATTGGATACTTCTTCCCAGAAAGACCAGTTGCAAAAAGATCTTGACTACCTGAAAGGGTTTTTGATATCGGTTGACAAGAAACTAAGCAATGAGCGTTTTGTCCAGAATGCCAAACCCGAAGTGATCGATATTGAAAGAAAGAAGAAAGCGGATGCGGAAGAGAAGATCAAAGTGATCGAAGAGAGTTTAGCTGCTTTTTAAATAAAGGAGCACAAAGGACACCACGAATCACCAGGACACGACGTAGTGTTCTTCGTGAGGCTTAGTGTTCTTCGTGCTCCAAAATTTTAAGTAACTATCTCGGCAGGATACTCACCGGCAAAATGAACTCAAATACAGTTCCCCTGGCCCCATCAAACAGGTCGCGGTCCAGCAAACGGCTTACCCGGAAACCAAAGGTCAACGGGTATTGGTTCCACCACTTCGTATCTATAAAGACCTCGCCACCAACACTGCGCTGGTTGGCCGAATTTCTTCGGTCACTCACCTTGGTAAAATCATAAAAAATATTGCCGCGGACCCGTTGCAGGTAGAGAATATTGCCAAAGCCCCAGTCGGGATAGACCAGTGGCAAATGATAATTGGCCGACAAACGCCACATCCGGGGGAAATAGCTGCTGGCATAACCTCTTGAATAAGGAAAGCGGTTGCCAAAATTTACCTGTTTGAATGTATCGATCTGCTGGAAAAAACCCGACAACTGGATATTGTGTGCAGACATCAGGCCCGGCAGGAATAAGTTGGCCGTGGTATTGAACTGGTTTCCTTCATAACTTCCAATCGCATGCCGGTAAGTAGCCGATAAAAAATATGCAAAGCGGGGATAGAAATGCTGTACCGCCCGTTGTACCTGCTGGCTCCAGGAAATAGAATGCTGCAGGTAGCTGAAAGAAGTATTGCCCAGCGAATCTTTAAAGAAACCTTTGTTGAATTCATTCCGGAACACATAATAACTGGCGATATTGAAATTCTTAAAGGTCTGCCCGCTTGTCATACGCAGCGGCACACTCAACCCGATCCGGGAATCCAACTGGTCCCATTGTCGCAATTTATCCTCAATAACTCTTTCCCGGTTGAAAGTGAGTTCCGTTCCGAAATTGATATAGGGGAACCATCCGCCATACACACCACTGAAACCCACAGCACTGGTTTTCTCCTCCTGGTTGTACAAATAATAGAGTTCGGTCTGAAAAGTGTTCAGCACATTCTCACCATACAATGAAAAAGTAAAGATGGGATCCTCATAGTAAGGCCGCCAGCTATGAAAATTGAACAGTTTTGTTCCTTTCTTGTATTTGTTTGCGGAAAAATTTCTTTGAGGGATATTACCCAGCACAGCACTCCACTCTTTATTACCGCTCACAGTAAACTTATCTTCCAGCTTTTCTGCCACCCCGGTGCTTATTTCATTCCAGGTAATATCTTTTTCATCGATCTGCTTTAACTGGTAACCTTCTGCCGTGAATGCGGACCAGGTTATTTTTCCATTTCCCGCATTAACATAATAATTACCCAGCGGCCCGTTGCTGATCCTGAATATTTTATTGTCGCTCATCCGCAGCGCAAATACATCATCATTGCCCTCATAGGAGGCCGTAAAATAAATGATCCCCTTATTCACGCAGGGGTAACCGACCACGTTAAACGAAGGAGGCGTTATCCGCATCGTATTACCCGTGGATATCTCGGCAGATGCCAGTGCCATTTTCCCATCGCTGAGCCGGACAGCTGTCACCAGTGAATTCTCATCAATGAATTTCGGATCAGTGAATAAATTGATCTCGGAGGAACGGATCGTTTGGAGAACCTTCCCGTTAGCTGCGTCGAGGATATGCAATTCGGATTGCCCGTTCTCACTCACCTGCACGGCTGCAACTTTGGATCCGTCGGCGGAGATATCCGGTGTAAAATATTTTGTTTTACTGGTCAGCTTGCGTTGCTCTCCTGTTTTTACATCCAGCAGTTTGATAACACTGTAATCCTTCCAGCCCCAGCGGGCATCGTTCTCCAGTGCGGCATATACGATCTTGCCATTCCGGTAAGAGTATTGCTCGTCGATAGCGATATCCTTTACTCTTAATTTATGCTCACCATTCGCATCCTTGATATAAAAAG
>JANOHQ010000256.1:0-48832 GCA_031406595.1 Chitinophagaceae bacterium | reverse complement strand
AATTGTATAGCGGTGAAGAACACATTTTTGAAGGAATCCAGAAATTTCTGGTTAACATTGTCAAAGTTGGTATCGGTACCGGCAAATGCGCTGAGTGAGCTTACTGCGATCGCCAGGGTTACAACTATCTTTTTCATGTGTTGGTTTTTTTGATTTAAGGTTTCAGGTCTTTTTATTAATTCCCTTTGTTAGCGGGATGATCAATAAGACGGTTCAAAAGTAGAACAGGTTACAACCGGGCACAAGCCAATTGTGTCCAAAGGACGCCTGCGGAGGATTAATGGAGGCGACTGTTAATTGCTGTTAACAGAAGTTGCTCAATACTAACCGCTGAACATTTTTTAACGCCATTTATCAGATAAATCAAAAAATAATGATTGTAAAAATTTGGAGAAATTGATTATTATTTAGACATTTGTCTAAATATACAATTACAAGTCCTGATGAACACAGTATTTAAAGCGCTGAATGACCCTACCCGCCGGGAGATCCTGCGGTTACTCCAGGAAAAGGATATGACAGCCGGTGATATCGCCGACCAGTTCAGCATTTCCTTTCCCAGCATCTCGCATCACCTGGATCTGCTGAAACAGGCCAAGCTGGTAACAGCGCAGAAAGAGGGGCAGTTTGTTTACTATTCTTTGAATACGACTGTCATGGACGAGATCATGAAATGGTTCTTGCAATTCAAAGCAAAAAAGAAATAGTTATGAATAAGGTATTAAACAAAATTGTTTGGGTAATAGTGGTGATCCCGGCGATTTATTTAGCGATTATCTGGAGCAAACTACCTGAAAAAATTACCACTTCTTTTGACCTTGGTGGCAATGCGGAAAGGTTTGGCAGTAAAAACGATTTACCACTGATAGTTGGTATATTGACTGCTGTGAACATCGCTTTGTACCTGTTATTGGCGAATGCTCACAGGATCGATGCCAAAAGAAATGGAAAAGAGAACAAAGATCGCATGGGGCGGATGGCCTTCGCTATCAGTGTCTTTATTTCCGGTATCACTTGCTATTTACTTTATAATTCCACGGGTAGTGGTACTCCTTTTAAGGCCAGGATAATATTTGGCGCAATAGGCCTGGTCTGGTGTATCATGGGCAATTATATGCATAATATCAAACCGAATTATTTTGCGGGCTATCGGACAAAATGGACATTGAATAATAAAGAAAACTGGCGAAGAACACATTTGCTTGCTGGTAAGATTTGGTTCGCCGGCGGACTGTTTCTGGCTATCATCTGCTTATTTAGCAGTGAGAAGGGAGCGCCCTTTTTTTTCCTATTCATAACCCTCACTCTAACAATTATTCCGGGCATTTTTTCTTACTATTTGCATAAAAAACAAAACGTTCACCAATAAACTCTTCCTATCAATTACCTCGCACATGCATACCTGAGTTTTGGTCACCCGGAGATACTGGCGGGGAATATGATCAGTGATTTTGTCAAAGGCAAAAAGAAATTTGCTTACCCTGTAACTATCCAGCATGGTATTACGTTACATCGCCTGATCGACGAGTTCACCGATACGCACGAGGCCACCAAAGAAGCCAAGCAAGTTTTTCGCCCGGATTACCGTCTGTATAGTGGGGCTTTTGTCGATGTGGTATACGATCATTTCCTGGCCAATGATCCGGCTGATTTCACGGATGGATCATTGTTTGATTTTTCGAATTCGGTTTATACCACGCTGGAAAAACAAAGCCCCTGGTTCCCGGAAAAATTCGCCCTTATGTTCCCGTATATGAAGCAACATAACTGGTTGTACAATTACAGAACCCGCTGGGGTGCCGAAAAAAGCCTGGGCGGTGTGGTGCGGCGCTCTCTTTACCTGACGGAAAGTGAGACCGCCTTTCGTTTATTTGAGCAGCACTACCAACTTTTGGAGGATTGTTTCCGTCATTTCTGGGCATTTGCGAAACCCTTTGCCCGGCACCAATTTGACTTGCTGCAAAATGGTCCGGAATCCGAACCGTAGCTTCAATCCTGAACTGCAAATCAGCTATTTTTGTATATATACTAATTCAGAACAGAGTCTAAATATTAAACGATGAAAAAAGCCATTGCATTAGTAGTCCTGTTTCAATGTTGTTTTATTGGCCTTATGGCACAAGGTCCACTACCCCCTGTAGATAAATCGCCGATGGATATGAGCTATTATCCGGCTGGTTACCCGGTATTGAAGATCCAGGACAAGGTAACCGATCCGTTGACCGCCAGGGTGGTTTACAGCCGCCCGCAAAAAGCTGGCAGGACGATCTATGGCGGGCTGGTAAAATACGGGGAAGTCTGGAGGCTGGGTGCGAATGAAGCCACCGAGATCGAATTTTATAAAAATGTGAGGATCGGCGGGAAAAAAGTCAGCAAGGGACGTTATACATTATATGCCATCGCCAATGAAACCAGCTGGACGATCATTATCAACAAAGACACTGATACCTGGGGTTCTTTTAAATACAATATAAAAAAAGATGTGGTGAGAACAGATGTGCCTGTACAGAAAACGGACAGCCCTATTGAATCACTCGCCATGGGTTTTGAAAAATCAACGCTTGGCTTCAATCTTATTATTGGATGGGATACTATAAAAGTTTCCGTTCCCTTCAGTTTTTAAAATTGTTCAATGAAACGCTCAGCCCTCTTATTGCTTGCTTCCTGCCTGTTCTTTTCGTGTAATAACAATAAAGAGGAAAAGCCGGCCCCCACCGACAAAACCGTTAAAAATGATACCATCACCAGGCCCCGGCCGGAAAAGACGACCAACAATTATGTGCCTGTGGATCTGTCACCGATGGATATGAGCTATTACCCTGCCGACTACCCGAAACTGAAAATGACAAAGACGCCGACCGTTCCACCGCGGGCAAGAGTGATCTACAGCCGCCCGCACCTGCAGGGCAGGCAATTATTTCATGATGTATTAAAATATGGTGAACCCTGGCGCCTGGGTGCCAATGAAGCTACTGAACTGGATCTCTATACAGATGCGACAATACAGGGGAAAAAGATCCCCGCCGGCCGTTATATTCTTTATTGCATACCTGGGCAGGAAACCTGGACGATCATACTAAATAGTAATATCGACAGCTGGGGTCTTCAACCTGACCCTGCCAGCGATATAGCCCGGTATACTGTACCTGTTCAGCAAACATCCAACGCTATTGAATTTTTTACAATGGTCTTCCAGATGCGAACCGGTGGCGTAGATCTCCTGATGGCATGGGAGAATATTGAGGTCCGGCTTCCTTTCTCTTTCTGACAAATTCACCACATAACATTAGAAACATAGGGTTTCACATAGTCGCTATGTGTTTTTTTACTGTGGCCTGCTGTATCCGTAGCCTATCCAGCGAAGAAAGGGTAGCTAAAGCATATAATGCAGAATATTCCAAACATTCCTTCCTGCGAGAAATTAGTCAGATATTTACAACATGTGTGGCATTGCCGGTATCATACAAACTGACCCTTCCGCGTACACGAAAGAACAGCTGAAGAAAATGACCGATGCGCTGGTCCACCGCGGACCCGATGGCGAGGGGCTGTGGGGGAATCCAACCAATGATGCATTGTTGGGCCACCGTCGTCTCTCTATCATCGACCTCAGCAATGCCGGTTGTCAACCGATGAGCCTCAACCCTTCCTTCTCCATAAATGGAGAAGGCGCATCCCGTTACACGATAGTGCATAATGGAGAGATCTATAATTATATTGAGCTAAGAGAAGAGTTATCGAAGAAAGGCTATTCTTTCCGCTCGCAAACCGATACGGAAGTGATCGCCGCAGCTTATGACCTATGGGACGACGATTGTGTGTCGCATTTTGACGGGATGTTCTCCTTTGCGATCTGGGATGAAACAGAAAAAACGCTGTTTGCTGCCAGGGATCGTTTCGGCGAAAAACCCTTCTTCTACTATTTTGACCAGCGGGGATTGTTATTTGCATCAGAAATGAAAGCATTATGGGCCGCAGGTGTGGAAAGGACACCCAACCAGAAAATGCTTTTTAATTTCATTACGATTGGTTATACGGATAACCCGGCACAGCCTGGTGAAACATTTTTCGAAAATATTTACAAACTTCCCCCTGCCACTACCTTATCCTATTCGCCCGGCGACAGAGAACCGGAATTGGAGCAATATTGGAAAATAGACCCGGAGCAACAAAACAAAAAGATCAGCGACGATGAAGCATTCGAACAATTTTATCATCTCTTCAGTAGTTCGGTTAAAAGAAGGTTGCGAAGCGATGTGGAAGTCGGCACGTCACTCAGTGGTGGCCTGGATAGTTCGTCGATCGTTTCAGTGATTAATAGCCTGTCATCCACTAATTACTCAAAAACATTCACCGCGGTATTCCCCGGTTTTGAAAAAGATGAATTCCTTTTTTCAAAGAAAATTGCCGATCAGTTCAAACTCGAGCAGTTCACCGTTCAATTGTCAGCGAATGACCTGCTGAGTAACTGGGAAAAAATCAGCTGGCACCAGGAAGAACCTTTTGGCTCGGCCAGTATCATTGCCCAATACAAAGTATATGAGCTGGCGCAGCAACAGGGAGTAAAAGTGTTGCTGGATGGCCAGGGAGCCGATGAAACACTGGCGGGTTATCATAAATACTATAAATGGTACTGGCAGGAGCTTTTCCGCAACAAGCGCTTGTCCCGGAGCAAAGAACTGAAAGCGGCTAAAGAAACCGGGATTGTCGAGCCTTTCAATTATAAAAATATGATCGCGGCTTATTTTCCTGCTTTTGCCACGGTTGTTCTCGAAAACCAATACTTGCTGAAAGCGATTAAACAACCCGATCTGACAAAGGAATTTGTAAAACTTCAAAGCAAGGAAGCTTATTATACCACTCCGGATCATTTTACCCTGAATGGAGTGCTGCATTTTAATACCTGCACACATGGGCTCGAAGAATTACTCCGCTATGCCGACAGGAATGCGATGGCTCACGGGCGGGAGATCCGCTTACCTTTTCTTTCGCATGAACTGGTGGAATTTATTTTTTCGCTGCCTTCGAATTTTAAGATCCGGGAAGGGTGGACCAAATGGTTGCTGAGAAAAACAATGGATAAAAAATTGCCCGCGGAAATAAACTGGAGACGGGATAAAGTGGGCTTTGAACCTCCGCAAAAAAAGTGGATGGAAAACAAACAGGTGCAGGACGCGATACAGGAAGCCAAAAGGAAGCTGGTCGATGAAAAGATCCTGAAAACGGAAGTGCTTGACAGGCCGGTTCATCCTCTTCCGACACATGATGCCGATAATTACGATTGGCGGTATTTTTCTGCGGCCGGGCTGTTCAAGTAACCCGAGACTTTCGGTCTAATTCGGCATCTTTGCAGTTCTTAATCATCTAATATAACGATCATATGAAGCTTGCTACAAAACTGATCCATGCCGGTGCAACACCCGATCCTTCTACTGGTGCGATCATGACACCGATCTACCAAACCTCCACGTATGTGCAGGAAGCCCCGGGTGTAAATAAGGGATTTGAATATGCACGCAGCCAGAATCCTACCCGCAAAGCACTGGAGGAGGCGTTTGCGATCATTGAAAATGGAAAATTTGGACTGGCGTTCAGCAGTGGCGTGGCAGCAACAGACGCAGTGATCAAACTACTGGAACCCGGCGATGAAGTGATCTGCGGGAATGATATGTATGGTGGCACTTACCGCATGTTCACCAAAATATTTACAAAATTTGGCATCAAGTTTCATTATGTCGACATGCAGAATGTTGACAATATCAAACAATACATCAACGCCAATACCAAACTGATCTGGCTGGAAACACCCACGAACCCGCTGATGAATATCTGTGATATCGCTGCGGTGGCTGCACTGGCGAAAAAGCAAAATATCCTGGTAGCGGTTGACAATACATTTGCCTCCCCTTATCTTCAGAACCCGCTTGATCTTGGCGCCGATATCGTTATGCACTCGGTAACAAAATACCTCGGCGGTCATAGTGATGTGATCCAGGGTGCCCTGATGATGAATGACGCGGAGCTGAGAGAAAAATTATATTTCATTCAAAAAAGCTGCGGTGCCGTTCCCGGCCCGATGGATTGTTTCCTGGTATTACGCGGTATCAAAACACTCGGGGTAAGGATGAAAGCACATTGTGAGAACGGAAGGATCATTGCCAACTGGCTCCGCAATCATTCAAAAGTGGCCAAAGTATATTGGCCGGGCTTTGAAGATCATCCCGGGCATGCGATTGCAAAAAAACAGATGCGTGACTTCGGCGGCATGATCTCTTTTGAATTAAAAGACGACAGTGCCGAAGCAGCAAGAAAAGTATTGTCTTCCACCCACCTGTTCTCATTGGCGGAAAGCCTTGGTGGCGTAGAATCGCTGATCAACCATCCTGCAGTTATGACACACGCATCCATACCCAGGGAAGAGAGAATAAAGAATGGGTTGAAGGATTCGCTGATCCGTTTAAGCGTGGGAATCGAAGATGCGGATGATCTAATTGAAGATCTGAACAAGGCTATTGGTTAATTTCAATCCCTGCGATATGAAGCGCTTGCTTTCTGCTTGTATCTGTTTCGTCTTACTGTCCTGCAAAGGCCAAAAAGACATTTCAAGAAATAGTGTCCTGGCCGACCGGCTGGTCAGTCATTATAATCAAAAACACTATGACAGTATTTTCTATTTATTCTCCCCGGAAATGCAGGCAGCGCTTCCACTCACAAAAACCACGGAGTTTTTTTCACAAATGCAGGACGGATCGGGCAGCATCATAAAATACGATTTTAAAGAAAAGAAGGAAAGCTATGATCGCTACCGGGCAGAGTTTGCCAGGGGCACTTACTGGCTAAGTATTTCTCAAAATGCAAAGGACAAAATCGACGGCCTTTATTTCATTGACTACGACGGCCCTGGCGAACAATCTTCTATGATCCGGAATAAGACCGCGTTGTCACTACCCTTTTCCGGCGAATGGTTTGTTTTCTGGGGCGGCGATACGAAAGAACAGAATTACCATGTGATATCAAAAGCTCAAAAAAATGCGTTTGATCTTGTTATAACCGGTGAAAATGGGAAATCGTTTAAAACCGATGGAGACACCAATGAAGATTACTATGCGTTTGGTCAACCTTTGATCGCACCCTGTGATGCGGAGGTAATTTCAGTTATTGAAGGCGTTAAAGACAATATTCCCGGAGAAATGAACCCTTCCCAGCTTACAGGAAACACGGTTGTTTTAAAGACAACCGCCAATGAATATATTTTGCTGGCCCATTTCAAACTAAATTCCATTCTTGTAAAAAAAGGCGACGCCGTCAAGAAAGGTCAGCCACTTGGTCTCTGCGGCAATTCGGGTAACTCTTCTGAACCGCATCTGCATTTTCATATCCAGGACAAAGAGTATATGGCTGGTGCTACAGGTATCAAATGTTTCTTTGAAAAAATACTGGTGAACGGGGTTCAAAAAAACGATCACTCACCTGTACGTAAAGAGAAGATCAAAAATATTCAATAAGACCCCGGCAGAACGACCTGCATTACCTATTTTTATCCGCCGATGGCTTCTGTGTCCCCATACCGTGATTTCTGGCTGCGCCTTGTTACCTCTGCACTGCTGGCGCTTTTCTTTGTTTTTTTGGGCAGCGATTCAATTGCGGATATTATCAAAGGAAAATATTTTGTCGCGGATGTATTGGCCGGCTTCACGCTCACTTTTATCACAACGAGTTATATCAATATTGTTACGGCTTACCTGGATCAGCAATACCCCTGGAGCAGGTATTTTGGCACCCGGCTGGTCTACCAACTCATCGCTGGCGTTATCATCACAGCCATTTTTGTGCTGGCTTTTATGTACACCTATCTTATCGTATTACTTGGTTTTAAAAAAGAAGAGGTCCAGTTCTTCTATACGGAGTTTCCCATTTCTATTTTGTTCATCATTTTCTGGAACGGCGTTTACCTGGGTTATTTCTTTTACCGGGAAAGCAAAAAACAAAAAGATGAATTGATTTCGCTGAAGGAACAGCTATTTACGCTGCAAAATATCAAAACCGGGTCCCAGATCATTCCCAGCCTTCCTGCTCAGCCGGTCGTGGAAGCAAATGAAGAGGAGAATGATTTTATGGAAGCCGGGACTGTCGCCGGCAAGATAAAAATACTGGTGGCCGTTTCGGGCAATAAGAACATCCCTATCCCTGTTGAAGCCATTGCTTATTTCTATAAGGATGGAAACTATACAACGTTAAAAACATTTCACTCAGAGACTTACCTGCTCAATCATTCCCTGGATGAACTCATAAAATTGCTGGAAGAGACTCTTTTCTTCCGGGCCAACCGGCAATTCATCATCAACCTGAAAGCCTGCCATTATTTCACCAATGAAGAAAATGGTAAGCTGGCCGTTCACCTGGTCCCGGGCTATGAAGATGAAGTGGTCATCAGCCAAAAGCGGGCACCCGCCTTTAAAGAATGGCTGAATAAATAAGAAATTGCACACTGATCCCGAGGCTTCGGGACGCTGACCCGATAGTCCCGGGCGGCCACGAAGGATCGTGTTCGCAGGATTTCGGACAAATTACTCTCTGCGCTTGCCTGCCGGCAAAGGCAGGTTCCCCACGCACTCTGCGTGAATCCATAATAAAACGGCCCTTCCTCATTTTTTCACCCGCTTATTTTCCTTTTTCAGTTGCTTTTACCAGTTGTTCACCCTGCGATCCTCCTGTTTCAGGCAGAACCCCCTCTTTACCGGGTTTATTTTTGCGTTATACCGAGGGAAATCAATTTCAAAAAAATCAAATCAAGAATCATGAAAATTGTGTTAATCACTACTGTAGTGAGCGCCATGTTGGCATTGGCATCCTGCTCAAAAGAAAGGATCAAAGGAAATGGGTCGACCAGTACCGAAACCAGGAATGTGACCGGGTTCACGGCTGTGTCCGCATCAGGAAGCACGAACGTGCATATTGCCCAAGGTGCCAGTTTTAAGGTAGAAGTAAAAGGATATAGCAACCTGCTTCCCTACTACGAAACAAAGCTGGTGAACAATACACTCGAGTTGGGTTATAAGCCGGATGTAAATGTAAAAAATGATAATACGGAAGTGTTTATCACGATGCCGGCATTGAATGGCCTTCATCTTGCCGGTTCGGGTAATATCAGCACAACGGGTGCTTTCAATGGTAATAGCGTTTTTAATGCTGCGATAGAAGGGTCCGGCGCGATCCATTTCAGCAGCGGAACCGCCACTGATTTTTTCGCCAGGATCGCCGGCAGCGGGAATATCTATGCGCTGGATATGGTTGCCCTTAATGCGGATACAGAGACCAGTGGAAGTGGCAATACAGAGATCACCGCTACGACAAAATTGAAAGTGAAAATAGCCGGCAGCGGGAATGTTTATTACCGTGGCACGCCTGTTATCACCACTAATATATCGGGAAGTGGTGCAGTAATTCCCCGATAATTGCTCCCGGGAAACTGCAGGCCCTCAGGTTTGCAGTTTCATTTTGATTCCGGGCGGCTGGCACAGTATTGGAATAAAGCATCGTAACCCGTTATGGGGATTGATCAACTAAAAATTTTTATATGCTTTATCTGATCGCTGTCATACTGATCATAGGGTGGTTATTGGGATTTTTTGTTTTTTCTGCCGGCGGCCTGATCCATGTGTTGCTGGTAATTGCAGTTATCGCAATTTTGCTACGTTTGATACAGGGAAGAAACCCTGTCTGACGTAGTAAATGGATAAACCAGTTCCTTTAACCGCTTTTTTGAATGAGAAGGTTGCGCTGTATAACCAACCTTCGTTTATTGCAGCCGACCCGGTTTCTATTCCGCACCTGTTCACTAAAAAGCAGGACATAGAGATAGCAGGGTTTTTTGCTGCGGTATTCGCATGGGGCAACCGAACCACAATCATCCGGAAGTCGAAAGAGCTGATGGAACTGATGGACATGGAACCGCACCAGTTTTGTATGGATGCGGGCCCACAGGATCTGCAGCGATTGATGGGGTTTAAACACCGGACATTCAATACGACCGACCTGTTGTATTTCATTGAATTTTTCCGCTTTCACTATTCCACGACCGATAGCCTCGAAACCGCTTTCACCCGTCATGGCGAGAGCATCGAAGCTATGCTGAAAGGTTTTCATCATTATTTTTTTTCACTGGCGGACGTTCCTGCGAGAACACGGAAACATATCGCCACACCGGAAAGAAGCTCCAGTTGTAAACGATTGAACATGTTTCTCCGCTGGATGGTGCGGCGGGATAAAATGGGAGTTGATTTCGGGATCTGGTCAACTATTTCGCCCTCTTTACTTATATGCCCTATCGATCTGCATGTAGCCCGGGTAGCCAAACGATTGAATATCCTGGACCGGAAGCAAACTGACTGGCAGGCTGCGGTACAGCTAACAGAATACCTGAGTACACTGGACCCTGATGATCCTGTGAAATACGATTTCGCATTGTTCGGGCTGGGCGTGATGGAAAAATTCTAGAACCGGAATAAACGTTCTCTGCCTCCCACTTTTTGTTTTACCCCGGCTGGCCGTACATTATAGCTGAATGTGACGAGGAAGTATTGCCCCAGGATATTACCGCGTGGCCAAAAGCCGTGGTGACTGACCGGGCTTCTGTAACAGGGTCAATTGGGCGCTTCTTCTTACTTTTAGAGGCAAATGAAACAGGAGGATCCGATATCACAGGTGGCGCTGTCGCTGGAAATTGTACCAGGTAAAGATTACCAGGCGGTAAAAAAACAACTGGCAGATAAACTCAATGAATGGATCGAAAAAGATTTTCAGAAACTGATCACTGTTCTTTACCGGATGGATATCAGTGAACCCAAACTGCGCTCATTGCTGCACGATAACGCGGGGAGCGATGCCGGCATGCTGATCGCCGACCTGATGATCGAACGGCAGGCAGAAAAAATAAAATCCCGCCAGCAGTTTCGCAAGCGGGACAATAATATTGATGAGGATGATAAGTGGTGAGGAAAGCTTAAAGCCGTTAGCTGTCATCCAGAACGAAGTGAAGGAAGCTGCTAGCAGATCCCTGAACTATTTCTTGTCTTTCTTTTCGAACATTAGCTCTTTTACCTTCTCTTTATCTTCCTTCTCTCTTTTCAGGTCGAACATGGTTCCAAAAACATGGTCCCAGATCGTAGAGCTTACACCATAACCGTTGTGTTCATTCTTATAATGATGCAGGTGATGGTTTCTCCAAAGCCCTTTCATCCATTTGAATGGCGGGTTCCAGGCATGGATCGCATAGTGCATCGTTCCATACATCAGGTATCCTAAAAGAAAACCCGGGAAGAACATAAATGTATGCTGCCCCATGATCAGGTACATCAAACCGAAAATAGAAGAAGACAGAATAAGACTGGGAACCGGGGGCATAAATAACCGTTGCTTATCCCGTGGATAATGATGGTGATTACCGTGCAGTGTATAAATAAATTTTTTGGCCCTGCCGCTGTTGGCGATCATGTGAAATAAAAAGCGATGAGCTAAGTACTCAAAAAAGGTCCAGAAAAACATCCCTGCCAGGAATGTCAGGGCGATCCTGCCCGTGGTAAAACCAAGTGTGCCGCTGTACCAGGCCATATAGATCATCACCGGGGTGTACATACCCCATATCACCAGCGGGTGGGTTTTAGTCAGCATTTCCAGGTAAGGGTTCTTGAAAAGCTGTGCCTGACCCTTATTGTGAATTTTTTCGAATTCCATGCGGCAAAGATAATCTTTTTGCAAAACTATGGTGGTTCATAACTACGTGGTTGTGAACGTTGTTAAAGATTAATTCATCCTTAACTTTTGATGCTCAGGGCCTTTGCCTAATTTACAGTGTATCAAAAGCCTGTTGAAAACAATGAACCGGCATTCAGAAATACTGCGTTTTGACCGGATCGTCGTGGAGCGGGTTACTTATGCTCCCAACCTGTATATGCCACCGCATACAGATAAGTTATCCCGTATCAGCATCATCCTTGACGGTACCATGAACGAAGCGGCTGGACTGGAAGATGTATCTGCGAGTGCCGGAGGTCTTGTCATCAAACCAAGGCATGCAGTACATGAAAATATATTTGGTGCTAAACCAGTTAAACTACTGACGATCGGGTTTGAAGATGATTCTCTTTTCTCCAGTCATTTCACTAAATGGCAATACATCCATCATCCGAAAATATATGTAGAGGCGATCCGGATGTGGGCAACATTATTGAAAATAAAGAACGAGACCGATCTCCTGGGTCCGCTGGGTGTTTTTTCCGCCATGGCATTACCTTCCAGGGATCAACCTGCCAAAGTTGTCTTTTGGACAGAACAATTGAAGGAATTACTTGCCCGTGATCTTTCCGAACGAGAGAACATTACAGCGTTGTCGAAAAAACTGTCGCTTCACCGCGTATATATGACAAGAGCCTTCAAAAAAGAATACGGCGTATCACCGGTTGAATTCAGAAAGTATACAAAGATCGCTACGGCCTTCATTGACCTTGCCCTGACCAGCAAGAAGCTGGCATCCGTTGCCTATGATGCAGGCTTTTCCGACCAAAGCCATATGAACCGCGAATTCAGGTTGCACGCAGGCTGCACACCCGCTTCTTTCAGGAAAATTATGAAGGGTAACTAAAGGTTTCATTTGTTCAAGACCAGCAGCTTCCCGCGATTTACTTTTGCTTAAAATTGAATATGAAAAAGCTGACCTGTATTTGTGCGTTACTCTTTCTGTGCTTTTCATGCGGATGGGCCCAAATGGCTGAGACAAGCAGGAAAAATGAATTTACCGTGAAATTCGATTCGTATATCCGCCAGCTTATGGAAAAAATTCCAGAAATCCCGGGTATCGCTATCGTGGTGATCAAAGATGATCAACCCATATTCCTGAAAGCGTACGGAATAGCCGACCGGGAAGCCGGGTTAAAAGCCGATACCAATACCCTGTTCTATATTGCTTCTTCCACCAAATCGTTTACGGCTCTTAGCGCAGCTTTACTTGACCGGGAAGGTCTTATAAAACTCAATGACCCCATAACAAAATACAGCAAGGGGATCAGTTTTAAAAACCCGGTGCCGGATAAAGTAACTATCCGCGACCTGCTGACACATACCAGTGGTTTGCAAAATGACCCCTTGACCTTCCGCATGGCATATTCAGGTGAATCAGGGAAAAAAGACATGGCTTTGGTCTTTGCCAATGCAACCACGTTCACCGATTCCAGCTATGGGAAATATAGCTATGATAACCTTGGCTATAACATCTATGCTGTACTGTTGCAACAAAGCCTGGATAAAAAATGGCAGGATCTTTTGCAGGATAAAATATTCACCCCGCTGAAAATGAATCATACCACTGCTTATATCTCGAAAGCCGTTGTCAATAAATGGACGGTGGCGGCGCCCTATGTGTATACGGGTAACAAGGGAGCGGTGCGTTCATGGCTGGATAAAACAGATGATAATATGCAGTCAGCCGGTGGGTTGTTTGCAAGCATTGCCGATGTGGGTACCTGGTTAAACGTTAATATGAACAATGGTAAACTCCATGGCAGGCAGGTCATTCCTGCAGACATCATTCAACAATGTCAAACAGGTTATACAAAGACGGTCAGGGACCAGGCTCCTTTTACGGGTAATGGGGAGTACGGTTTAGGCTGGCAGATCGGTGTGTATAAAAACGAAAAAGTGATCTATCATCATGGAGGCTTTCCGGGTTACCGGAGTCATATTTCCTTTTTACCCGGGAAAAAAATCGCCGTGGCCGTTTTGATCAACGACGGTTCGATCGGTGGCAGAAGTAGTCACCTGTTGGCCACCTATGCCTATGAATGGTGGCTGCAAACTGAGAATATGGAAGCCATTTATGCCCAACAACTGGAACAAACAGTTGCGGCCTATGAAAAAACAAAAAAAGAGGAGCAGGCAGCTGTGGCCAACAGGGCAAAAAGGACCTGGCAATTGTCGCTACCATTGAAAGACTATACCGGAAAATACAAGAACCCGGACTATGGTACGATCGAAATATTTATACAGGACAGTGTTCTGGCGGCAAAAATGGGACGGATGAGATCTCAGTCAACGCCTTATATAGAAGCAGATGCGGTCCGGCTTGAATTGCTCCCCGGAACCGGCTCTCCCATTCGTTTTAAAAAGAATGCAAAAGGAAAAATTGAATCGATCGTTTACGAAGACTCGGAATTTGTAAAATAACCGGTTATCTGTTTTACTGAGTTGCTTCCAGTAGCTCGTCCACCCGCTGGAAATGATAACCTTCAGAGCGTAGTTGCCTGATCAGCCCGCCTAACCAGGCATACAAATGATCGGGTCTGCGGGGGTCGGTTCCCAGGTGCATCAATAACATAAAACCATTCAAACCCGAGGGCGAGGACCCTTCATAGTTCACGATGGATTGATAGATTTTTTCACTGTTCAGGTAATTAGGCAGGGCCGGCCATGTATAATCAGCATTGCTTTTTGTACCTGGTGTAAAACTGATCAGTCGCAATTGCAGTTCACTGGTCCATTTCGCGATGCTGTCGTTATACCATTCATAAGGAGGCAGGAAATACCGGGCCTTCCTGATGTCGATGCCATGCCTCGCCATGGCTGTATAATTGTCGGCAAGATCAAATTTGAACTGTTTTTTTGTTACAAGCAGGCTGTCTCTGTTGGTCCAGTCACAATAGAGTAAATGCTTATCCGAATGTGCCCCGAGATAGTGACCATTCTTTTTTAGTTGCCTGATACTTTTTTTATGTGCCGGGTTACGGTAATAATCGCCGGTAAAAAAGAAAGAGGCTTTTACCTTTTCCTCGTCCAGTACTTCAGCAACAAAATCTCTTCCTTCGGCAAATTCGTGGCCGGTGAAAACGAGGGCGATGTTTTTTTTCGTGGTGTCACCACGAACATGTGCTCCGTTCGTCCTCACCCCCAACCCCCTCTCCGTTGGATAGGGGGCTTTGTTCGACTCAGATTCTTTTGCCGCGAGCAGGTAGATCAACGAAGCAGTTCCATCCATTGTGGGCTCGTTCGTGCTGTAATCACCATAATCATCATGGTAGACTGCCAGGTCACTTTGGAATGCTTCATACTCATCAGGCTGGTACAATTTAATTCCGATCAGTCCTTTGTAAATACTTTCATATACAGGTCCGTCCACCAACCCTCCGTCGATGGGATAATTTTTGATATGGGTGAATGCAGAATGTGGATCTACCGGTGTATCACCCCATGATGGCAGGCCATAGACCATGGAGGTGCCCCAGGGATTGCAACCAAATAGCCAGTCGAAGTTGGCCTGTTCCAATTCAGAAAAAGTCTGGTCACCCGTGAGCTCTTTATACCAGTAACATTGAATAGCAAAAGAGGTGGTGAGGTTATTACTGCACCAGATATAAGGAATGCCGCGGTAGAAGGCATTTGCTTTTGCTTTATTCCAAACACGTTGAATACCTTCCCGGTAATATCCAACGATCGTGTCCCTTCTTTTCCCGGTTATTTGTTTCGCTAGTTCATAATGACCCAGGTTGATAAACGGATACCATTGATAATGTTTGGCTGTATCGGCACCAAGCCATGGAGTTATGGGTTCTTTTTGTGCGTATTCGTAGGCTTCGTTAAGATATTTGTCCCTGTAACTGGCAAGATCTTTTATATAAATCCCATTTAGTATTTGCTGGTTCGTTATATAGGCAAGGCTGGCCGACGCCAGTTCCATATCATCTGTCCAGTTCTCTTCTGCATAGATATAAGGTGATCTTACCGAAGCAGTTTGTGTTACACCTTTTTTCAATAATCCATAGCCATGTGCATTGAAGGCCTTGTGATAGTACGCGGTCTTGCTTTTTTTATCAAGGAATGAACTCTTAGGATCGAACAGCCAATGCCCAAGAGCAAACGTACTGGCAAATTTCCCGGCTGTTGACGAAGTTCCCGTTGTATTGTTCAAGAACTTCCCCCGCTGCTGCGGCTCACCATTTACAAAATATACAGGTCGCTCGTATCCTCTTCCATAAAATGTATCCTGCTTCGGTATCCGCATCCCCATATGATCGCGGTCGTCGGCAATCTGGTTGAACATCCAATCCGGCCGCGGATTCATTTTCAATAACCAATCGAGCCCCCATTTCGCTTCGTCGAGTACATCGGCCATTCCATTTTTTCCGTCCAACCCATTCGCTTGCTTTTCATCGGTAAACACTTTTGAAAAATCCCGGTACGCTGCTAATAAATGATAGGTGGCATTGGCAGAGGTAGTTGAATACTGCAAATAGTCTGAAGCATCATGCCAGCCTCCTACCACATCGATCCTCGTACTGTCTTTGATCCCTGCCTTTTCACCATACAACACATAACCATCATGAGTATGACAACTGTCTTTCAAATAGGGATTGAAACCGGTCCGTTGTTGCCGCATATAACGCAAACAAAAGTCCGCGGCACCTTTGTATACATCTTTGCCAATTTCAAATTCTGGTGACCGTATTCCCCGGCATAGCAGGTAAAATTTCCCGGGCTTTTTGAAACCAGAAAAATTTAATCGTCGGGTTTCTTTAAATGGGCCATAGTCACCAAAATTTTCTCCTATACGTCCTTCGTAAACAAGTTCATTTGTTTTTGCATCGTGAAGGGACCAGCTGACACGCAGGCCTATTGTCATACTGATGCTATCTGCATCCCGTTTCCCGCAGAACACTGCTACCTTGATCCCGTCTGGGGTATACCCAAGTTGATTGATGCGGATCCATGCGGCTGATTCGATCTTTTGCCCTGCAGCTATGATTGGAAATAGTAAGAACAGCCACCATTTTATCATGCCGGTAAGTTACAGAAACGGATCAATTTTCCGAAGCGCATTTGACCAATTTGACTTCATATGACCTTTATGATTGTGTATGACCCATTTGACGGATATGACTTTCTCACTGTAACTTAGCAACTCTTAATAATTGAACACATGAAATTAGTTTCCTACATCAAAGAAGAAAGAGAACAACTCGGCGTCCTTGTCAATGATATGATCTATGATATGGAAGTGTTGCATCCTGATCTCCCCAGTACGATGAGTATGTTCCTGAATTATTGGGAAGATTCATTTCCTGTTGCCCAGGCGGGCGAACTGATGCTGAGAGAAGGAACCCGTACGAGTAATAAAGCTGTTGCCCTGAAAGATGTACAGTTACTGGCCCCGGTACCCTTCCCCACTTCCTGTCGCGATGGATATGCTTTTCGTCAGCATGTGGCCGCGGCAAGACGGAATCGTAAAGTGGATATGATCCCGGAATTCGACCAATACCCGATCTTCTATTTCACCAATCATCATAGCATCACCGGACCGGGCGAAATAAAATGTATGCCCGATCATTTTGAAAAACTCGACTTCGAACTGGAAGCGGCCATCGTGATCTGCAAGCAGGGAAGAAATATCAAAGCTGCGGAAGCGGATGAATATATTGGAGGACTGATGATCATGAATGATTTGAGCGCAAGACGGCTGCAGATGGAAGAAATGCTGCTGAACCTCGGTCCCGCCAAAGGAAAAGATTTCTCCACCGCAATCGGTCCCTGGGTAGTGACATTAGATGAATTACAGCAGTATGAAATTCCCTGTAAGGAAAACCATACCGGTACGAACTGGAATTTGAAAATGCGCTGCAATGTAAACGGAAAGAACGTTAGCGAAGGCAGCCTTGGTGATATGGACTGGACTTTTGCGGAGATCATTGAGCGGGCTTCCTATGGCGTAGATCTTTATCCCGGCGATGTGATCGGCAGCGGCACCGTAGGCACAGGTTGTTTCCTGGAACTGAACGGCACCGGGAAATTGGAGAACCCCGAATATGCGGAGCAATGGCTGCAACCGAATGATGTGGTGGAAATGGAAATTGACGGGTTGGGGAAATTGGAGAATAAAATTATAGCCGAGGAAACAGATTGGAGTATATTAAAACGAAAGAAAAATTAACCGCAGAGACAGGGAGGCGCAGAATTTTAGATTCACTACATATAACGATAATAAAAAATCAGATGACCCGGGATGAACTAAATGCACTTGGAGCCGAAATACTCGATTCGTGTATTACAGTTCATATGGAGCTCGGGCCTGGTCTTTTGGAATCGGTATATGTTTTTGCGTTGAGAAAGGAGCTGGAACTGAGGGGGATTTTTTCTGAGGCAGAAGTAAAAGTGCCCTTGTTTTATAAAGGACACGATACCGGTAAATACTATGAAATTGATTTGTTGGTTGAAAAAGAAATAATAATAGAAGCTAAAGCCTGTGAAGCTATCCACCCGGTTCATGAGGCTCAAATTATCAGCCATTTGAAATTGACGGACAAAAGACTGGGTTATCTTGTAAATTTTAATATTGTCAGGCTCATGGAGGGTTTCCGAAGATTTGTAAATAAATTTTAATTTATTAGCGCTGCGTCTCCCCGTCTCTGCGGTTAAAATATCATTCTATGATCCTTGATCTGAAAAATCTCAAGCCGGCCGAAAAGCAATATTATCTCCAGCATATTATTGCACCCCGTCCTATTTGCTTTGCTTCCACTATTGATAAGGCCGGCAACGTCAACCTCAGCCCTTTCAGTTTTTTTAATTTATTTTCTTCCAACCCACCCATCGTTGTTTTTTCTCCTGCCCGAAGAGTAAGGGATAATACGACCAAGCACACATTACAGAACGTATTGGGAGTACCCGAGGTGGCGATCAATATTGTAACCTATGATATGGTACAACAAACCTCGCTGGCCAGTTGCGAGTTTCCCAAAGAGAGCAATGAATTCATCAAAGCCGGTTTTACCGCTGTTCCATCGACGGTCATCCGGCCACCGATGGTAAAAGAAAGTGTGGCGAGACTGGAGTGCAAAGTGATCGAAGTAAAACCATTGGGAACGGAAGGCGGTGCCGGCAATCTAGTAATCTGCGAAGTGCTGGTGATGCATATTGATGATTCCTTATTGGATGCAGCCGGTAAAATAGATCAGCGCAAGATCAATCATGTGGCAAGGCTGGGCGGCGACTGGTACTGTGTCGTCAACGAGAACAATCTCTTCCGTGTAGAAAAACCTAATACCGAAATCGGGATCGGGGTGGATGCCCTGCCCGCTACTATCCGCACCAGTAAACACTTAAGCGGGAATCATCTCGGGCAACTGGCCAATGTACACGATCTCCCGGTGATCGAACCTTCTTTTGATGACCCACACCTTAAGCAAATCATTCAATACTACAACATTAACCCCGACGAGATGGAAAAGGAGCTTCATCTCTACGCCAAAAAGCTGCTGGATGAAGGCCGGGTAAAAGAGGCCTGGCAGATATTATTGGCCGGGGTCTGAGTTGTTTTTTGCATGAAAGAATTTTTATACCTTTAAAGAGACACCATGAATTCGTCGTTATGGCTCTTCAAAAGACATTATACTTCCTGATCATTTCTCTTCCCCTGTTATTTTATTCCTGTGTGCCGCAGAAAAAAGCTGCTTCGCACCAGCAAGAGATCGCACAGCTTGATAGCTTGCTGCAAAATCATAGCCGGATATTAAAAGACCAGGATGCAGCCCGCAAAAAAAAGGAAAATGACAATGAAATAGACAGCACCACAAATGCGAGAATGCAAAAATTCATCGGGGTGGCGAACGAAGAGATCAACAAAGCCGTAAAGCAGAACCAGATACTCATCGGCCAGACAGTTGTGAACCGCGAAGACTGGGACCAATTGAAAAAAGGACTGTCATTTGCCCGCAGTACATCAAGGATAATCGGCGATAAAATAAATTTCATCACTGACCTGATGAACCGAAGCACGGTGGTCCGACTAGACCAGGACCTTATTTTTGAACCAGGGAAATACATCGCAAATCCCGAAGTGGCCAATTCCATTGCCAAGCTATTTGAGCCCGCCGCTAAAGAGATCGATTATTTTATCCAGAAATATCCCGATTTCCCGCTCTCACTTGTCATTACTGCCAAAGGATATGCCGATGCAACCACGATCTCTGAAGGAAGTTCATTGTACAAAGATCTTCATGCCAGGCTGAGATTAAAAGGGACCGAACCCGATGCAAAAGAATTGAACAAGGAATTATCAAGGGCAAGGGCGGAAGAAGTGATCGGCCTTTTAAAAAAGTACACCGAAGGCCGCTCTGTTGACGGTGGCAATGTCAAGAATATCTTATACCTCTACGAAGGAAAAGGCGATGCTTTTCCAGACCCGAAGTTGACCGACTACAAAGTAGATGATAAAAGACGGAGGGTGGTGCTGCTGTTTTGGGGGTTGTTTCCTGAATAGGCCTCCTGAGCGATGCTCCTTCTCTTCGCTCTGCCCGAGAAACTCCGAAGGAGGGTTCCTGGTCGTTCACAGAAAAGAATAACGTTACAGAATGCAATTGCGTAAGAAGAATGTGTTAGTATAGTTTCTGGAAGTTTGCGAAAAATTTTACTCCTCTTTGTAGTCAATCGATCAATCGGACAACTTTAATAAGGTTTTTCAGGCAACGACACAAAGATCTGAAACTGGTTAGTCAAAACACTCGGCTCCGGACTTCGGTCTTCCGACTTCCGACCTCCGACTTCCGACTTCGGACTACTTACTTCCAAATACTTTCTTTAAGATATCCGAAGTTCTCGCCAGCGGATTGGCCCGGATATTCGCTTCTTCTTTGGCCACCTGGTCAAATAATGCATCTACCGCTTTCCCTACCACATAAGATGTAAGATCGGGATTGATCTTTTTGAAAGTAGTAGGGAGTTTATTATAGGTAGTGATAATATCTGAATAATGTTTAGTGGCATCCACTTTATCCAATGAAGTTTTTACAGAGGGAGTGAAGGCAGTGATCAATTTTTCCTGTGTCTTTTTCTTAAAATATTTCGTGGCTTCATCCTTATCTCCTTTAATGATATTCAACGCATCGGTCAGTGTCATTTCTTTTACCGCGTCAATAAAAATTGGTTTGGCAAAAGCCACCGCATCTTCGGCGCCACGGTTGATGGAAAGGACCGCTTTATCGACCTGTGCACCCATTCCAAGGTTGCGGAGTGTTTTCTCTGCTTTTTTAGCATCCTCGGGCAGTAACATTTTATAAAACTCGCTGCCAAAGAATCCATCTGTCTTATTAAGATTAAGTACAGCCGTTGTAACACCCTGCAAGAGCGCTTCTTTGATCCCCTGTCCTGCTTCATTCTCGGTAATGCCGGAGCCTTTTTTCTTAGTTAAGATATCGGGAAGCTTGAGCTGGGCGTCTGACACAGCGGGGAAAAGCAACAGGCTAAATAGCGAAAGGGTAAAAAAAGTTTTCATATCTAACTGGTTTGTGAACGCAAGATAGCATGGGCGGGGCTGCCAAACGACCCTGCCGGAATATTTGACGATATTTTAGGCTATTGGTTGCGCCGGATTGCGGTCTGGCCGCTTGGAGCGGCCAGACGGTTACCTGCCAAATACTTTTCGTAATAATTCTGTTGTCCGGGCCGCAATATTCTGACGGATATTTACTTCTTCCTTTGCTACCAGGTCAAATAAGGCATTAGTGGCCCTGCTGGTCACAAAGCCCGGAAGGTCGGGATTAAGCTTCCTGAGGGTTGTGGGAAAATTATTGTAAGTATTGATCACATCGCTATAGTATTTGGTGGCTTCCACTTTATCCAGCGAACTTTTTATCACCGGGAAAAATGCTGCGATCAGTCTATCCGTGGTCTTCACCCGGAAAAAATGCGTGGCACTGGTGTCACCGTTCCTTACCAACCCGATCGCATCGCTGAGTGTCATACTCTTGATGGCATCCACAAAAATGGGTTTGGCAAATCCGGCGGCATCTTCCGCCGCCCGGTTGATCTGGAGAATGGCTTTGTCGACCATCTTACCCATTCCAATATCACGGAGCGTGTTCTCGATCTTCCTGGCATCCGGCGGCATCAGTATCTTATACAATGCGTCTTTGAAGAACCCGTCGGTCCTGTTCAATTGTAATACCGCTTTTACCAGGCCCTGCCCCAATGCCTCTTTGATCCCTTCGGCTGCTTCGCCTTCGGTAACACCGGTGCCGGTGGGAAGTTTGGATAACACGTCACAACTGCTGAGTGACAACGAGAGGATCGCGGCGATCAATATGTTTTTCATACTTTGTTTTTTAGAGGGAAGGAGTGGTTCCAGTACAACTTAGAATATTTTCCCCATTTGATTTGTATCCAATAAACAAGCCATCTGTCGATTTTTGATAAAAAATCCGGGAAAATGGCTCATACTATTTATTTATCCTACCTTTTAAGTCCAAAACCAACTGCATGAAAAAGATCTCCCAATGGGCCCGGCATCATAAAGCGGCGGCCCGTATCATTATCATCGGCTCATTTGTAGTCCTCACAGTGCTAGGTATCCTGGTCGGTGTTTTACTGGATAATATGGGTGTTACCATTTCATCGGTCACCCTGGCTCTGACCGTTTGTGCTTATATCACTGCCGTAATAGCGTACCCGGCAAAATTCCTGAAAGGGAAAAAACTGAATGCAGGCAGTTTCTATGTAAGGCAAAAAACTTGTGACTTTGTATTGGCGGCTTCCACTTTCCTGATGATCATCTATTTCAGTAACCAACCAGGTCAGTTATTCAATTATTCATCACCCCTGAATGCTGCCATACCTGTGAATACATCGCTTCCAAAAGACAGCACGGTAAAGACGCACAAACCAATCGCCGCTTTTGCCGCCTCCTTAAAAGACGAGACGGGAAAAAAATTGAAATGGAAAGAGAGAAAGAAACTGCTCAGGGAGCAGGTAAGAGCCATCCGGAAATCCGACATGTCAAATGGAGGAAAAGTCGCTTTGATCATCCTATCGGTCTTCGTAGCAATAGGCCTGCTGGGGCTTATTTTGGCATTGGCCTGTGATCTCTCCTGTAGTGGCTCCGAAGGGGCTGCCATATTGGTGGGAGTTGGAGGAACAGTACTGATAAGCCTTTTGCTGGTATTGGCCATAAGGGCTATTACAGGCAAAAAGAGGCGAAGGCAAAAAGGAACACGCATCGACTAGGCTGGCCAGATCCAGGACAATTTCCCGGTGGCATTGCAGCCATTGGTTGCAGCGTTTTGCCGGTAACTTGTCATAAAAAAGGGTAGTGGGTCACCCGATAGCTATCGGGTTTCAAAATATTAATAAATGAACCACGAAGGCACGAGGACACAAAGGCTTCACTAAGACACCTTTGGGTTACTTTGTGTCTTCCTGTCTTGGTGGTTCAAATTTCAAACTGACCCAGTACCTAAAAAAGAGCCTGTTTTGAAAATCGTTTGGTTTACTTAAGTTTGCGGCAGGTTTTAGTTATTTTAGACCCGGGAAATTCCTGAAAATCCCCACAAAAGAGTAAGGCGCCTTTACCGAAAAGCGATACGAGTAGGTAATCCCAAAACTACTGTTATGAAGAAAATCATCTTCTTGTTGGCTGCATCTGTGCTTGGTTTCCAGGTTGCCGGTCTTTCTCAAACCCGGGTAGGTATTACCGGTGGTGTGGCCGTGGCGAGCATGCACGGTACCGAAGCTGAAGGAGGAAGTGGCCGGGCTGGTTTTATGACGGGTATTGTGCTGGAAACTCCAATAGGAAAAGTCTTCAATTTTCGCCCTTCTGTTTCGTATGTGCAAAAAGGAGAAACCCTTCCGCATCCTCCTGGTACGTTGATCGACAAGGCCGTAATAGCCTTACGTTATACTGAATTCAATGCTGATTTTCTTTATTATATCTCCGGATCGAAAGGTGGTGGCGGATTTTTTATCGGGGCAGGACCTTCTATCGCTTTTAATCTTCCGTCCAAAAAAATGACTATCACCGACGATGTGAAAACAACTTCTATCGTTCATTTTGGCAAAGAATCTGGCAATGACCTGAGAGGAACGGACTGGGGTGCCAACTTTACGGCAGGATGGAGAACCAATGGTGGGTTCCTGATTACCGCCAATTATAACAAAGGTCTTCGTAACCTGGTGACAGAAGGAAGCACCGGCGATCTGAAGAACAGCTATTTTGGGATCCAGCTGGGGGTGTATCTCAACAACAAGTAAAAGACTAACAACTCAATAAGCCAGCCCTCCCTTTTATCGGAGGGCTTTTTAGCCTCCCTACCCTCTTGTCCTTCGACAGGCTCAGGAGGTTTTTAGTCGTTCACAGCTTGAGTGTTAGTATAGTTTGCGGAGATGGAGCCGCTGATTAAAACTATCTTCCCTAATCATGACTATCATAATAATCTGCGGCCTAATGTATTTGTTCTTATAAATTTTCGGTTTCAGAAATTACCGGTTTTTGCTTGCAAAGCCTGAACCAGTACCTTTGAGGCCCTTTGGGAACAAAGGACAAGAATCGAGAATCAATAATACATGAGTACACAACATTTATCTGAACAAGAATTACTACGCCGCGAAAAACTCGCTGAACTGATCATGATGGGTATCGAGCCCTACCCGGCGCCTTTGTTTCCGGTCAACAATAATTCCGTTTCAATAAAAGAGAATTACAAGGAAGAGGTCAAAGAACAATTTGCCGACATATGTATCGCCGGCCGCATTATGAGCGTGCGGGATATGGGCAAGGCCAATTTCGCGGTCATCCAGGACAGTTATGGACGAATCCAGCTATACCTTAAAAGAGATGAGCTCTGCCCGGGCGAGGATAAAACATTGTACGATATTGTCTGGAAAAAATTATTGGACATCGGCGATATCATCGGTATCCGTGGCTATGCATTTATTACGAAAACGGGTGAGACTTCGATCCATGTAAAAGAGCTGACGCTGCTGAGTAAATCGCTGCGGCCTTTACCGATCGTAAAAGAAGCCGAAGGACAAACATTTGACGCGGTGACGGATCCCGAATTCAAATACCGCCAGCGTTATGCCGACCTGATCATCAATCCTTCTGTGAAAGAGACTTTCCTGAAAAGAACAAAGCTGATCAATTCTATCCGGGAGTTCTTAAATGAAAGAGGTGCACTCGAAGTGGATACACCGGTATTGCAATCCATTCCCGGTGGAGCGGCGGCAAGGCCTTTCGAAACACATCATAATGCGCTGGATATCCCTTTGTACTTACGTATTGCCAATGAACTCTATCTGAAAAGATTGATCGTAGGCGGGTTCGACTGGGTCTATGAATTCAGCCGCAATTTCCGCAACGAGGGAATGGACCGTACACATAACCCCGAGTTTACCATACTCGAATTCTATACAGCGTACAAAGATTATTTCTGGATGATGGAAACCACGGAACAGCTGTTGGAAAAAGCAGCGATGGATGTTTGTGGCACCACCGATGTACCGGTTGGTGATATTGCTTCCGGTAAGAGTATTTCGTTTAAAGCTCCTTTCAAGCGTATCAGTATATATGACGCGATACAGGAACATACAGGAACCGATGTGAGCCGGATGAATGAAGAACAGCTTCGTTCGATCTGCAAACAACTGCATATACAGGCAGACAATACTATGGGTAAGGGCAAACTGATCGATATGCTGTTCGGTGAAAAATGCGAGAAGAATTATGTGCAGCCTACGTTTATCATCGACTATCCTGTGGAGATGAGTCCCCTCACAAAAAAGCACCGTGATAAACAAGGACTCGTTGAACGCTTTGAACTCATCATCAACGGAAAAGAAATTGCCAATGCCTATAGTGAGCTGAACGACCCCATCGATCAGCGGGAACGTTTTGAAGAGCAGGTGAAGTTGGGAGAACGCGGCGATGATGAAGCCATGTTTATCGACTACGATTTTCTACGCGCCCTGGAATACGGCATGCCTCCTACTTCCGGTATCGGGTTTGGGGTAGACAGGCTTTGTATGCTGCTGACCAACCAGGTTTCGATACAGGATGTGTTGTTGTTTCCACAGATGCGGCCGGAGAAGGGGCAGGAAGCGGCGGAGGAATAATAGTCGACTGATCCTACGTTACTTAAGTCATAACTTCTTTTTATATAGTGATTGATTGCCGCTCCCCTTTTTCCCGGTCACAGTTTTGTGACCGCCGCTAATGCTTTTAAATTTCGATTACATTTTTGTGCCAATGCTAATGCTTTTCGAATTCCAGTACAGTTGACTCAACTGGTTATCAGGCTTTCACGAGTTGGTTTGCAAGAGTTAGGTTGAGAATATTGGGTGGGGAGTTGCGTATATTTATCTGTTAGGCGTAATTTTATTAATCACTCCAAAATTTGCGAATGCGTAAACTAGTTTTCATTATTTTTTGCTTTATAGCCATGCAATCAATAGGTCAAACAAAGATTGCGCCTGAAAAACTTAGAATAAATAGCGTCTGTGATAAAATCATGGCTTCATTCAGCCGCCAAGATTTTGACGGAGTAGCAACATTGCTGAAAGAATATTCTGTAGTTGAAACGACAGCAATTGATAGCTTAATACCAAAAATAATCTCAGCCATAGACATAACTGCCGAAGAAAATGGCAAGTTTCTAGGAACTAAATTTATTCTCGAAAAATCAGCAGGGGAAGTAGCATCAAAGCGTTATTACGCTATTCGATTCGAACGTTACTTCCTGAAGTGCAAATTTTCTCTTTACAATAATGGCCTCAAATGGGTAATAACAGGTTTTAGTTTCGATGAAGAATTTGCAGAACTTTTCTAACATAACTACGCCTCACATTCGGTTGGCGCAAGCCTCTGCATACTGGCCTCGCTAAAACAAAAAATGTATCTTAGTATCGCCCGGCCGCAAAGTCGCTTTAGATGATCTCCCTGCGCTAAGTCCCCCTGTTGAAGGCAATGCTAAACATGCAAGATGAAACAATCAGCACTTTTATTTTACGCAATAATCTTACTCAGTTGCAATCAAAACAAACAGAGCAAAAGTGACGCTATGCAGAGGTTGGACAAAGACAGTTATGCGACAGACCTTATTGATAATTCCTTTCTAAAATATGCAGACAGCTCAAAGATTGACAGCCTAAAAGCGCAACTCACAAATTCATTCGACATTTATGCGGAAGATAATTTTAAGATCGCTCATATCGACGCCGAAGAACTTGCTGAATTTAGCTTTGGCTTTTTTCTTCCAAATGTCAATAGAATTTTAGCTAAAAGAGATATCAAACTATCTGCGTACAAGCTAAACGACAAAGAAAATTCCTTTGACGCTTTAATTAATAGCGACACTATTCAACTATTCAATCAAAAGGACCTGGACAACAATACCTTTTGGGACACTGCTCCAAGAAAGTTCTTTATAAAAGTGAATGAAATATTGAAGGCAAAAAATATTAATGAGCAGTTTTATCTATTATATGGTGGTAATGATTTACACGCAATACTTTTGACCGACAAGCAGCTTTCAATTATTGCGGGTTATTACAAAAATGAACCGAAAGAAATACCTTACAGACCATAAAAGCACTGCTTATAATATTCGGTTTTCTAATAACCAAACCATTCAAAAATGGAAAACCTAACCAAAATCGAGATAGCTGCCAGGAACAAGGCTAACTATCTAAAAGCAAAAGAGGCCTTTAACAACAACCGACTGGATGAGTGTATTCTTTTTTATGCCCCCAATCACGAAGTGAAATCAAAACAGGGTGAAAAAGGACGGGAAGGAATACAAAAGTTTCTAGAAGGTATGCACCAAACCTGGACAGACATACAAATTACTGTTGAACACGCTCTTGCAGAAGATAACTGGGTAATGGGCAGAAGTGTGGCCACTGCGACACATACAAAGACAGTTTTAGGCGTTCAGCCAACACACAAAAAAATTACTGCCAGTTTTTGGGACTTACACCTTTTTGATGAAAATGGTTTAATTATTGAAACATGGAACTTAATGGACAACCTGGCAATTATGCAACAAATTGGACTTCTAAAATAAGTCGAAAGAAAAAACGAACCGCGAAAGCCAATTCCAGCAAATGAAAGTAACTGCAGATACGCTAAAGCAAGTGCTTGATGCATTTAACAGGCATGACCTCGATTCCATTATGGGATACTTCTCCGATGATTGTTCCTTTGATTTTCCGAGAGGGCCTGAATCATGGGGGCAACGTTTTATTGGCAAAACACAAGTGCGTGAAGCCCTTGCCAGCCGGTTCAAGAGTATTCCTGATGTTCACTATGGAGATGGGCGGCATTGGGTCTCTGAGGACGGAACCCAGGGCACATCGGAATGGACGCTTACCGGCACCACAACTTCAGGAGTTAAATTGAAGGTAGGTGGTTGTGATCTTTGGGAATTTTGCGAGGGCAAAATCACCCGAAAAAATTCGTATTGGAAAATAATCGAATAAATATTGGGACCTGGAGAAAATCCTGCAGAACTTTCCACAAGGAACCTGGTGTAATCCAGCGACTCACCAGCAAATTTATAAGGGATGTGCTGGCGCAGCGGCAGAATATATATACCGGGGCCTCCATCCGCTATATCTTTAAAAAGCCTAGTTTTGAATCATTCAATACATTAAGGTATTTTGTAACATACGCATGAATAAAGATGGTGCGATCATAGTGATAGAAGATGACACTGATGATAAGGAAATCCTGGCGGAAATTTTTAAGAGCCTGGATTATGAAAATTCCATTATCTATTTTTCCGATGGGGAAGAGGCTTTGAAATACCTGATAGATACGAGGATTAAACCCTTTCTTATTCTCTCCGATATTAATATGCCTAAACTGAGTGGTTTCGAATTGAGACAAAAGATCAATACGAACGAAAGCTTGAATTTGAAATGCATCCCGTATTTGTTTTTTACCACCACGTCAAATCAAAAAGCCGTTGTTGACGCCTACTCACAATCTGCCCAGGGCTTTTTTGTAAAACCCAATAACCAGGAAAAACTACAGCGTACGATAAAAATGATTGTTGAGTATTGGCGGGAATGTGAAGCACCGAATTACGACCCGGACTAGTTTGGGGAAACCAGGTGAACTCAGAACGTCGGGGCTGATTTAATTTCTCACACGAAAAGGAACCTGAATTGCTGGCAAATGATATCAGGAAATTGGTAAGCAATGTGCTGGCGCAGCATCAACCGGAGGAGGTTTTATAAACCGCTTTGAATAGTTAAGAAGAGCAATGAGAAAAATAATTTTACACTTAGCCATAACACTCGATGGATATATAGAAGGTCCGAATGGTGAAATTGATTGGCTTGTAAGGGATGAAGAAGTTGATTTTGGTGATATTCTTAATGACATTCTCCGCGACAAGGACATGATCTTCTATGGCAGAAAAAGCTATGAAAAATGGGGAAGTTTTCAACCCGGCAAAGATGCCAGTCAAAAGATCAGGGGTGCATACCAGTTGTTGCACAGCAAACAGAAGTATGTCTTTTCAACGACAAAAAAAGATGATGGTACCGGCGCAATTTTCATAAATGACAATATCAAAAAGTGTGTAACAGCGCTTAAAGAACAAGCGGGAAAAAATATCTGGTTGTATGGAGGCGCAAATATCATAACAACATTCCTTAATCTGGACCTGGTCAATGAATATCGTCTGGCCATCCATCCTGTTATATTGGGAAAAGGCAAGCCCCTTTTCCAAAACATTCAAGACAGACACAAATTGACATTAATTGACGCAACCGGATATAAATCGGGTGTAACGTTGTTGACTTATAAAAGAGAGAAAGATTGACTAAAGAGTTCCTACACAAACAAATCACTATACAATTTCCCACCCGGCACCACCGAATATTTCTCCAGGTCCGTGAATAACCGGGTAAATTGTCGAACCGAAACCTAAACCATTATTTATACACCTGGAAAGTGATTGGCTGGTTCAGCACAAAGTCGATCTTCTCGCCGTAAATGGTAGCCGGTTTCCAGATTCCTGATGTTTTTACTACCCGTATAGCTTCTTCTGCCAGCTTAGGATGTATTTCGTTAGCATTTAAAATAGAAACCTGTTGCACTTCCCCCTTTTCTGATACCCAAAAACTCACTTTGACAACCTGGATGGCACCCGATTCTCCTTTAGGGATCTCTATATATTCCGATCCCAACGCATTATTGGTTTTTGTTTCCAGGTATTTCTTCCAGGTAGTATTACCGCCAAATTCGGGCTCTCTGATCATTTCACTTGAAATAAATTTTTTCTGGGGGAGCGCCGGCAATTCAAAAATATTTTCGCCAATTGGTTTGTCATCTACTTTGGTAGCTGTGTGCAAGGTACTATACAGGTTTGCCTCATCGTAACACGAAAGCCATACCGATCCTGTTTCCTTCGCATAAACATTGAAATTACCAATCGTATTGTCTTTATCATATGCAGGGTTCTGACGAAGTTGCGGGGAAAAAAAGTATTTGGTTGTACCGGAATTGGATTTCAAAACAATTGAATTACATTGAAAGCCCATGATTTTTTGCTGCTCCTTCGGCCTGGAAATACCAATCACCTTACTGGTATCAGAAGCATAGTCCAGGTAGTAAAGCGTGTCTACATTTTTAAACTTATAATAAACTTTCTGATCCTTGTTTATGTAGTACACTTCCGTAAAACCTGAACTCTGCCGGTAGTTGCCCGATTTTATATAGGTTGTCTTTTTGTCGCCCCCAAGCGCCAAAAAAATTCCCATCATTTTATCAGAGATTTGACCACTTTTTGATTTTACTTCTATTTTATAAGTAATGATTCCTTCAAAATCCTTTCGTTGGCTAAGTGCTTTAATGAAAAAAGCACAGAACAATAAAACAAACATTCCCCTTTTCATTCCTCTATATTAAAATCACACAAACAAATCATTATACAACTTCGCTCCCGGCACTACCGAATATTTCTCCAGGTCCGTGATCCCTTCTTTTGCCAGTACCTGTTCATCCACGAATAAATTACCGGTGCATTCAGTGGAAGGCTGACGAAGAATATAATAAGCGGCATCGGCGATGATATCCACCGTACGACTCATATTGGCGAGCATAGTGCCGCCGAGCAGGTTTCTTACCGCAGCCGTATCGATGGTGGTCCTTGGCCAGAGCGCATTGGCAGCGATCCTGTCTTTCTTGAATTCGGCTGCCCAACCGATCGTCATCATGCTCATATTATACTTGGTGAGGGTATACGCCACATGTTTCTCAAACCATTTCGGATCGAGGTTGATGGGTGGCGACAAAGTAAGGATATGAGGATTCTCCGTTTTTTTTAAATAAGGGATACAGGCTTTGGTAACCAGGAATGTTCCTCTCACATTGATCGACTGCATCAGGTCGAAACGTTTGGATTCGGTTTGTTCAGTACCGGTGAGTGAGATCGCCGAAGCATTATTGACCAGGATATCGATACCGCCGAATTTCTCTATCGTCTTATCGATCACGTTCTGTACTTGATCCTCAAAACGGATATCGCATTGCACCGCCAGCGCCTTGCCTCCCGCTGCCTCAATCTCGGCCGCTGCCGTAAAGATCGTACCGCCGAGTTTGGGGTTCTCTTCCACGCTTTTGGCAGCGATCACAATATTAGCGCCCTCTGCGGCTAACTTCAGGGCAATGGCTTTCCCGATACCCCGGGTACCCCCGGTAATGATCGCTGTCTTATTGGCAAATGACATATTGATTATTTAGCCTTGAAGATAGGAAAAGACCGGTTGCTTACCCCGAAGAGTGTAAGTAATTCTACGGGGCTGCCGGTAATTTCAACAACAAAATAATTGGCAGGAATTCCGCTGGCAGGAAAAGAAGACAAACTCTACTTTTGAACCAGACTATAGGATCGTCCCGTTTTGATCCAGATATCCAATTGAAAAAACTACTTGAGATCAGTAGCCGCTCTATGAAAACAAACGGTTCACCCTCAATGTAATTAAAGCCTTCCGTTTTTACGGGAGGCTTTCTTTTTAAGAAAGCCAACGAACTCTCCGAGGGTTGGAACCTAAAACACAAAGATTCTATTAATTCAACCCTTGGAGAGTTCATTCGTAAAAATCAATGCTCCGGCAATACCGGCTTCGTCTGCACAATATCATCGATCTTTTGCATGGACTCCGGATTCAATTTGTTCAGCGCCTCCAGCGAACCCAGGTTTTCCAGCAGTTGCGCCTTACTGGTGGCCCCGAGTATGGCGGTCGTTACATGTGGATTCTTTATACACCAGGCAATACTTAACTGCGGCATGCTGATGCCTATCTCTTTGGCCAGCGCTGCCAGTTGCCGCACTTTATTCAGCATGTCGTCTTTCATCCACCGGTCCTTTAGCCAGTCGAAACCGGTCAAGCCAAAACGGCTTCCCTCCGGAATGCCATCATTGTATTTGCCGCTTAACAGGCCCGATGCAAGAGGACTCCAGATCGTGGTGCCCATGCCCACCGTTTTAAAGATCATCAGGAACTCGTTCTCCATTTTATTCCGCTCGAGCAGGTTGTATTGCGGTTGTTCCATCGAAGGCCCGATCAACCCGTATTGATTCGCCACGCGGTGGGCTTCCATGATCTCTACACCGCTCCATTCACTTGTACCCCAGTAGAGGATCTTTCCCTGCTGGATCAGGTTGTGCATGGTCCAGACGGTCTCTTCGATGGGTGTGCCTTTGTCGGGACGGTGACAGAAATACAGGTCCAGGTAATCCATCTGCAAACGTTGCAGGGCTTCGTTACAGGCTTCTATCAAATGTTTACGGCTGAGGCCGGTCTGGTTGGGTTTGTTGTCTGTTCCTCTCCATCCCCAGAATGCTTTGGAAGAAACGGTGTAGGAGGTCCGGTCCCAGTTTTTCTTTTTTAATACACGACCCATCATATTCTCACTTTCACCCAATGCATAAACTTCAGCATTGTCAAAAAAATTGACACCATTATCATAGGCGATACCCATTAGTTCATCTGCCACACTATCATCGATCTGTTTGTGAAAGCTTACCCAACTACCGAAAGAAAGTAAACTGAGTTGGAGGCCGGTCTTGCCCATGTAGCGATACTCCATTTGTTTATGGTTTTTAGTTTATTGTTACTGTATTAGATCCTAAAGTTAGTGAGATGTTGAAGTGGGTAGGTTTACTGATGTAATTGTTTTTTTGAATGCCGAAGATGTCAGAAGCTCTAAGAGACGTCAGACACCTTCGGCAACCACCTATTGCGGCAACCCGCTCTCCGAAACTTTCAACTGACCTGTAGGGTAGCGAAACGTTACCCGGCTGAAATCCTGTGTGGCTTCGAGTCCTTTGCCCGGAAAGATCTTTTTATCGGGAGTCCGGTATTCTGCGTAATTGTCGGAGTAAAATAATTTCGTGTTCTGGTCCCACCACAGATCCAGGCATTTCAATGTATCGCCGCTGCGGTTAATGACCACAACGCTATCCCACAGGTACACTTTATTCAGGTTCTCAAAGTACCGGCCCTTCTTACTATCCAGCCAGGTTTCTATCGTGGTATTCTCATCATAAAAATCGCAATGTAATGAATTGGGGAAGTCCGCATGCACGGTGTCATCGAAAACACGGATCATAAGTGGTGCTTTCAGCTTTGCCCGCAATTTTCCGTTCTGGCTCAGCAGGCTTTCCATGTTAATGGCTTCTTCCTTCATCACTACTTTCTTTGTCATATCCTCAATGACCTTTTCATCGTTCTCACAGCCAGGTAAAAAAGCTGTTAGCCATAAGCTCATAGCTATTAGCCTGAACCATTTAAAAATGTAGCCCTTTTGATTAAAAAAGCCTGCTGGTGTATGTGGTGATCCTGTTTGCATGCAGACTCTGAGGCTCCGCCTGCTGGCGGAGACTTGGGGTTAATCATATTTCCTTTTAATGAACCAGAAGTCGCTCAGCGAGAAGCCAAGGGAAAACCGGAACGACGATTCTTTTAGCAAATTATCATTATTTCCTCTTTTGCCGTATTCAAATGCCAGGTTGATCAGCGTAACCTGGTTGGGTGCCTGGGTGCTGCGACCGATCGGTAATCCTAAGCCAAAACTTCCACCCAACAGTGGCAGTTTTTGCCCCAATTTTATATAATCAGGACCAATAAAGAATCCGAAACGATAGGCCACATTGCTGAAATAAGTTCTTTTAGGTACCGGGTTCAATTGTCCGCCCACTTTGATCTGCCAGTTATTCCGCACCGAATCCACCTGTCCATAAAAACGATACTGGCTCCAGTTCTGCTGAACGAAATCGATACCCAGCATCCATCCACCTTCTTTATTGGGTACAGTATATTTCTGTGCCATAAAACCGATTGTGTAGGAAGCAGGAATATTGATTTTTCCTTTTACATTCCGCTTATCCGATACGCTGTCGAGACGAAGATTCCCCTGATCAAGATCAAAAAAGTAAGTTTCTCTCAATACATCCTGTGTAGCAGAGATCTTCTGACCCCAGTTACCAGCAGCGCCAATCGTGAGCATCAGACCCTCTTTGGGACTACCGTCTTTGTTTTTCTTTTTAGTGGCGAGCATTATTTTATACTGTAAACCCGCGTTAAAAAAAAGCGAACCAAAATTGGTCTTTGTTTCATAATTCGCCTGGTAATAAGCTACCGTATCATTGATCAAACTTCTTCTTGTGCTGTAATCTTTTGAGCCAAAATAATAACCGCCGTTAAATCCAATGTTCAATTTGCGCTTCTCTATTTCTTTACCACCTACTGTCTCTGTATGGCGGTAGATAGTAAACCCTGTACCTACTGAAGCCAGGTAAGCTCCGCCATTACCCGTGTAATTAGTAACAGCACTGTCGATCCTCAACCCGGTATTAGGATCATACAATATTTCACCGCGGATTATATTATAACTGATCCTGGAAACAGGACGAAGACCAAAACTTAATCCCCAGTTATTCTTCAGCGGCATTCCTACCTGTATATAAGAGAACAATGCATTGCTCGCGGTGAATTTCGGTTTCGTGGTGTTCGGCTCTCTCAATGTCCTGTTCTCAAAATTCACACCTACATCCAGGATAGCTCTTCCGGAAATAACTTTCTTCGATTTCTGTTCCAGGATGGCCTGGAAAGAAGCATAAGAAGCGGGATTGCTGAAATTGACCGAATAAGGGTCCGAATAACCCATTGAAATACCCCCCATTCCCCTGTTGATAATATGTGTAGGTGGAGTGAGGTCGCCTATACCATACCTGGAATAAGGAGAGTTATCCTGCGAAAAAACAGGTTGAACAGAGCTGAGAAATAAAACCAGGAACGCCAGGGATAAGCAGTGTAACGTCTTGATTCTCTTAGGGGTTATTGACTTCACTAATTGCATACAGACCTTTAAAGATTAAATCAGGGTCTGCAAATATCTTGTTTTTAAGGTGCGAAGCCAAATACACTATATCACCCCCGGTTAACAGGACGTTAAAGTTCCTGAAACGCTCCCGGTATGCTTCCACAAAGCCATCGATCTCTTTAGCCATGCCAAGCACCACCCCGGAGAGGATATTGGTGGCAGTATCGTAGCCGATCAGGGGTAAATTACTATCCGCTTTCACCAATGGTAGTTTAGCCGTATAATGATTCAATGATTTCAGCCTCATTTCCATCCCGGGTGAAATACCACCACCGACAAACTCATTGTACTTGTTGATGAAGTTGTAGGTGATGCAGGTACCAAGGCCGATCACAAAATTATTCTTCCCCGGATAATAGTGAACAGCCGCTGCAGCAAGAGCCAACCTATCGGCACCAATGGATTCGGGTTTGCCAACCGGTGTGGTGAATGCGACTTTGGTGAGGTGACTGAGTTTGTGAAATTTTGTTTTGGATGCCAGCAATGTTTCGATCTCTGTATTATGATCGATCACCGAAGAGAGAATGGATTTGGCAGGACCATATTGTTCGATCAGTGCTGAAATGGTTTCAACACTATCGTCTTCCAGTACGATGGCTCCTTTTATTTCCGCTCCTTCGAAAACAGCGACTTTCTTTCTTGTATTGCCGAAATCAAAACAAAGAGTGGTGGGCATGTTTTTTATATTCAATATTAAATGTAGGACTTTCGTTTAATTGTTTTAATTTTTATCAATGAAGAAAACAGTTTGGATATTGTTTTTGTTCATTACATTGGCCAGCAGCGGACAGAAAGGTAAACCCGGTTGGTTTGTTGGAGGTGGACTTGATTACAGGATGTACCCTATCGATGTTGAAGATGTCCCAAGAGGCCCCTTACCCCGGGACAATAGTTTACCGGGCAGTGACACCAAATTCTGGAGGCCTGTTTCCCTTCATACCCGCTTTGGTTGGCAAACAGCGGGCAGCTGGCTTTTTTCACTTTCGGCTTATGGAAGGTATAACCAGTTTCACCGCATAGAAGGAATCAACTACGCCAACCTCTACCCTCAAAACCTGCGCACAAAAAAGAATTTTAAGAGCGACATTTTCCTGGATATTGAAAAGAAGATCGGGGCCGGGAAAAAAACAGGCAAGAATTTTTTTGTTTTGGCAGGACTGGGGCTTACCAACATAAATTCTCGATGGGATGTAGTGCTTACTGATACTTCAGCGTCGGGTTCGCCTTTTACTGTACATTATAAGGGAACATTCCTGCACTTTGGGCCCAGACTTAGTCTCGGGTATCAACACAAAGGATTCAAGATCTCGCTGGATGGATACATGATAGAAGATCGTAAACGTGCTAACCTTACCGCATTATGGTGCGGAGCTACCGTCAGCTATGAAATTGCGCTTAAAAAGAAAAAATGATCATTTCCCCAGGTCCACCCCACCCAAATTCTTAAAATGTCCGTTTAGTTTTATTTTCTCTTTTAATTTTTCCATTCCGGCTACCATGGGTATAGCCCTGGCAAGATGTCTTTTCAGGTATTCCTGTCTTTGTCTTTCGTCGAGCAGCTTGAGGAGTTCGTATTCTTCCTCCAGCGAAAGGCCGATATGATGTGCCACTTCATAGGAATTGAGTTCATTGTCCGGCTTTTTAAAGTCTTTGTTTACTTTCAACAACAAGTGCAGTTCCCGGATACTGTTCATCACTTTCCGCATCAACTCCGGAACACCTTTTCCATAATTGTCGGGATAGTTGACGATAGCACCGCTGTACAATTTATCCGGGACTTCGGTGATGATTTCCAGCACCCGGAATACTTTCATTCCCCTTGTTTTGATGTCCATCTCACCGTTGTCATAGGTTTCTGACAACTCAGTGATCTCCACCATGCAGCCATAATCCTCTATCTTATTTGCGATAACGGTGGGAATGCCGAATGGTTTTTTAGCAGCATGACACTCATTGATCAGTTGTTTGTAGCGGGGTTCAAATATGTGAAGGTTCAGGTTCTCACCGGGATAGACTACGATGCCAAGCGGGAATATGGGAATGAAATTGGTCATGGGTAACTAAAAACTAAAAATTACACTTCGACTCTTCGACTAGCTCAGAGCTCAGTAGATAAAAGTTTAATCCCTGTTACCCGAAGCATCCGGGCACTGGCGGGAACTCAACTTTTATCTCTTATCTATCACTATTATCTTTTATCTTCTTACTCATTTTCTCCAGGCTTGTATATTTATCATAGGTGTATTTTGAGGTCATCATTGCACAGCGATACCCCGCTTCACCATCGAGGAACCCTGCCCTGAAAATATAATTTTGTACAAATGAAAAAATCGATGCCACATATTTTTTAAACAGTCCTGCTTTTTTGCCCTGCTCATAATATTTTCTTGCATTCAGCACGGCATACTTCGCCAATTTGGACCGGTATTTTTCAATGTCGATAGCGGTGTAATGCAGCACGTTTCCTTTAAGCCTGCTGATTGTTGTTCCTTCGGGAAACAACAATTTCTCGTGCACGGGTTCTTCATCCCAGTTTACCTTCCTGCGGTTGTACAAACGGATATGTTTATCATTTCCCCATTCCCCGAATCGCAGCCATTTATCACCAAAAAAGTTTTTAAATTTTATTTCATACGCCGTCATTTCATCGCCCAATGATAATGCCAGTAAGATTTTTTTCAGTTGTTCATCGATCACCTCATCCGCATCAAGGCTCAGGATCCAGTCGTAGCGGGCCTTTGCGTTAGCTATATTTTTTGTCCGGCCAAACCCTGCCCAGAACCCTTCCTGGAGTTTTACCGGGAATTTTTGGGCGATCGCCACGGTATCGTCCGTACTGCCATTGTCATATACAATAATATCATCCGTAAGCCCTTCCAGGCTCTGTAGTGTTTTGCCGATGATCGCGGCCTCATTTTTACAAATAATCACAACGGATAATGATTGCATCTCATGCAAAGATTACACCTTTTTATGTGTCAATTTATAGTTTTTTCATGGGGTTCAGACTTGAACCACATAGGAGTAACATAGAAATATAGGGTCACATAGTTTTCTATGTATTAAACTATGTGCCTTTCCTCCGCAGCATGCCCTGACGGAGGAAGGGTGATTCAAAATATAAGAGAAAGAGTTGCCAAAAAAAATAAGGACCTGGCGTTTATTGTCGGATAGAATAAGTTTTTCCTTCGTTCATCCATTGGTAACACCACAAAATGACAAAGGAATAAATAAAAACGCCAAACTGCACTTCCAACCCGATATCAAACAGGAAACTAAAAGCAGCGGTTGCATTCAGGAGCCACCAGGGGAGTATATTATTTGTTTTGATAAAAAAAGGAACAAGCATACAGAAGCTGAATACTAAAAAACCCGGCCAGCCCGCCGCCGCTCCATACATCATCCATTCACCGGAGGGGTAGATCTTATCGCTTTCGATCATCTGTGGATAATGCTCGCCGTACCATAGTTTACTGGCAGTCAGTACATCTCCAAAACCCACTCCCTTCACAGGATGCTGTTGCATCACATTCCAACCCGCTTTGAGTGAAATGATCCTGACGGCATCGGTCGACTCCGGCCAGTACTCCCCTTTCTTAAAAAAGCTCCTGTCATATAAAAAATAGCTGACCCGGTTCTGGAATGTGGGAATCGTTTTATACGCCACGATGGGCAAAGTTATCAGCAGCAGCAGTAGCCCGACTCCCCATTGCCATCGTATTTTTTTTACGATCAGCCATGCCGCTGTTCCGGCTACCATTATATAAAAGCAAAACAGCCCTGTTCTTACCGCCAGAACATGCAGGAAGATGATGAGCCATGCTGCCACTATGACCAGTGAAAAGAACAATATTTTATTCTCATTTCTTTTTTCAATGCATAACCAGCCGGTGAGCAAGATGGCAACACTGACCAGCCAGCTGAAGCGAACATGGTCATTTTCGAGTGGTGTAACGATCGTCTTTGCTTTCAGGTAACTCTCGCCGATGGCTGCCGGGTTGGACAAATAATGAAAAAGACTCCAGCAGCTACCTGTTGCCACCAGCCCGATAAAAATAATTCCCAGCCATTCCCATTGCTTTTTTGAAAATGAATAGCTATCGGGATACCCTGCAAAAGCGAGTGGCAGAAAAAGCAATGGAAGTTTGATCCGGAGAATATCCATCCATTCCTTTTTATCCCCGCTCCACAACCCAGACAGAAGCGGTATGAAAAAAAGCAGGCTCATTCCCCAAAGCAGCGGCGAGGAAAAGAAACGGATGAATTGTTTTTTGATCCCGGTATGAAAAAAAGAAGCTGCGACAAAAGCCATCATACTGAGCGAAAGAACGGCACGGGAAAAGAACAAAGCCACCATCATGGTAACGATCAGTATAAAAAAGACAGGGCTTCTCCATGAATGTAAATCGTTCCGCATACTTTTGTTCCCTCAACCCCGCCCTTCTCCCCAGGAGAGAAGAGACGAGGAAACATAAACATACGATTTGGTTTTTATTCTATGTGGCAGGAATTACTTCATCAAATGCAGCAGGGCGATACCAAAGCCCTGGCCCGGAGTATTTCGCTGGTAGAAAATGAACACCCCGGCTATGAGACATTATTACAATCCCTTCCGGCTGTGGCTGCAAAGATCATTGGCATCACCGGCCCTCCCGGTGCAGGAAAAAGTACACTGGTAGACGCACTGATCGGTTCATTGGCCGGTAACGGGAAAAAAGTAGCGGTACTTTGCGTGGATCCTTCTTCCCCATTCAACCTTGGAGCTGTACTCGGTGACAGGATCAGGATGAGCGACTGGTATACGCATCCGGATGTTTTTATCCGCTCCCTGGCTACAAGAGGTTCCATGGGAGGATTGCATCCAAAGATCATCGAGATCACCGATCTGCTCAAAGCCTTTCGTTTTGATCATATCATCGTGGAAACTGTAGGTGTGGGTCAAAGTGAGATCGAAATTGCCGGCCTGGCGGATGTTACCGTGGTGGTAGTGGTACCGGAGGCCGGTGATGAGATACAGACTATGAAAGCAGGGCTGATGGAGATCGCGGATATCTTTGTGGTGAACAAAGCCGACCGGCCCGATGCCGACCTGTTTGTAAAAAACCTGCAACTGATGCTGGCACCTGCTTTCAGTAAACATTACCACGAAGTGCCTGTTGTAAAAACAGTGGCTTCACAGAAACAAGGTATTGCCGAATTACTGGATATCATATTACACCAGTTGCAAAAAGCTCATTTGTCCGACAAAACATTCTGGCTGCTCGCGGAAAAAGCATTCCACCTCATTCAACAAAAAAGAATGAAAGGGATCGATAAAAGCGTATTAAAAAAAGAGATCGAATCCGTATACCAGAAAGGAAATTTCAATTTGTACCAATTCATTGCTGATAAATAATAGTATGGGCCTGATCCCGGATAAAGACCTGCCCAGGCTGGCCATTTGTGAACCCGCAGGTATTGATGTGGAACCGGGAAAAGTATATTCCTGGTGCAGTTGCGGGTTGAGTGAAAAAGAACCGCTCTGCGACAGTACCCATAAGAAGATCGAAGGCCTGCCATTTCGCAGCCTGAAACTGGTTTTTGATAAACCGGAACAGGTTTGGTTTTGCCAGTGCAAGCGCACCAAAACACCGCCGTTCTGCGACGGAACGCATAAAACCATTTCGTAAAAACCTCCGCGCAACGCCCGTACTTGCTGCAATAAATAGTTATTAAGACCTGTGGATTTTACCTATTTCACAGGCTGGTTAATGTTGCTATCTTGGAAGAGATTGATGAAACCTTTTTACCTATTTATAACGAAGGCAGGCATTGCCTGCAAAAGAAGATTAACCGTCTTCGTTTGCAGTTTATTATCTCTTACACCACTGTTTTCCCAAACCAGCAATATCAGCGGTATTGTCAACACGTATCACAAAATCATTGAAATAATTCCCGCCAAAGCCTGTGTCCGTGTGGCTGATATCACCGGGCTTGATATAAACAGTTACGTGATGATTGTACAAATGAAGGGAGCTTCTGTAGACCAGGCCAATGGCGCCAGTTTCGGAACCGTAACTGCCATGAACGGGGCGGGCGATTACGAGATCGGTACGGTTTGTTATATTATTGGCGATTCAGTATTCCTTTTTCATAATCTTCTGAATACTTATAATTATACATCCGGCAAAGTTCAATTGGTACAGTTCGGGCAATACTATTCTGCCAATATAGTAGACACGGTAAAAGCAGCATCCTGGGACAGTACAGCCGGAACCGGGGGTGTTATTGCCCTTTTTGCCGACCAGGATATAACCGTCAATGCCCCGATCTATGCCGATTCCAGCGGCTATGCGGGTGGTCCTCATTATTCACACACAGGCAACTGCAACCCGATCGTTGGTACAGGCTATTTTTACAATCCAGCTGCTGCAGATCCCACCAATGGTGCTTATAAGGGCGAAGGGATAGCAACCGTTACATCAACAAATTATTTGGGCGGAAGAGGTGCTTATGCAAACGGTGGCGGTGGTGGTAATAATCACAACAATAGTGGCGGCGGTGGATCCAACCTGAGTGCAGGCGGTCTCGGCGGACGTAATAGCAGCAGCGGACCATTCAACTGTAATCTTAATAATAATTCAGGTGTGGCAGGATGGCCACTAAATTCATCTTCCGGTACAAAGATATTTTTAGGTGGCGGTGGCGGCGCAGGACATGCCAACAATGGTACTGCCTTATCCAACTATGGAGGCAACGGTGGAGGTATCGTTTTTATCTGGGCAACCAATCTCTGGGGTTCCGACACGATCAGTGCAAATGGAGGACGTGGCGGCGCATCCACATCCGACGGTGCAGGTGGCGGAGGCGCAGGTGGTACCATCGTACTTAACATCAATAATTATTCACCTACCGTTAAAATAAAAACGAACGGTGGAAATGGTGGCAACTCCAATAACAGCGCTGTCAACAACCGTTGTTTTGGCGGGGGTGGTGGCGGTAGTGGCGGGGCCATCTATTTTTCCGGGCCCGTCCATTCGAATGCATTCATGGATGGCGGTATTGCCGGCCAGGAATCAAACAGCCTGGGCACCTGTTCGAGCCGCCCTGGCGTTGATGGCATCGATGGAACCGGTTTTCCGGGTTATGTGTTTCCCCGGTCAACGGACCCGGCAGGGTACTGTACGGTATTGCTCCCTGTTCAACTTATTAGCTTTAATGCAAGCCTCGTCAATAAAAAAGTTTTCTTGAAATGGGAGGTCGGCAACCCGGCAGATATTAAATGGTTTGTTATAGAACGATCTGCGGATGCGAATCAATGGACTACTTTACGATCCATTGCAACCAATAACCAGGTTCACCAGTATAATATGATCGATGAAAATCCGCCAGCAGGTAAAAATTATTACCGCATCCGTTTTATCGAGATCAATACAAGCATCTCTTACTCTCCTGTAAAGTTGGTCATCACCGGCGATCATTCATTTACTGTTTATCCCAATCCGGCAAGTGGTAAGATCAGTGTACGCGGAAATTTTACAACACCTGCAGATATGAGAATAGCAGACATGTCAGGAAAGATCATCTACCAAAAAAATATTACAACGGCAGCGGCAGAGATCGACCTCCCGCATTTGACAGCAGGCATTTATTTGCTCTGGCTTAACCAGTCGGTTCAGAAAATAGTTATCCGGTAACTTTCTCCATGACTATCTAACCACATATAACCGGGTCCCTGCCTGCCGGCAGGCAGGGACGGTGAGGCGGGAAGGGTTGATTAGCATATTCTTTTCTTACCGACTTACCGTCTTCCCGGCAAAAAAGAACCCGTGCATTTGTGCTTATTCCTCCCAATCACAACCGATCGGTGCCCCGGGTGGTATCTCTTTGTGGATAGTGGGTTTGGCGGCAGCAGGGTCTTTCATTCTTTCCAGGGCCAGCAGCAGATGTCCTTTGTATGTTTCAACGGATGTTGTTTTGCTTTGTGTTTCAACAAAAGTTTTCAGCTCCGCGAGTTTTTGCTGAAGCGTTGCTTTTACAATAAAGGAATTGTTGTCATTCACGCTGGCAGATAAGATATAGGTCAGCAATACCTGTTCAGTCTGTAGCTGTATTAGTCCCTGTATACCTGCTAATCTCGGGGCCTTCCACGTTTTGCCAATGAGCAAATGGATCATTTCTCCCACACCCAGCCCTTTGTTTTGTATTTCGAATTGCGCCATCCTGCTCAGTCTTTGCGGGTTGAACAGGAAGGAAAAAGGCAGATCAGCCGCGGTTTCGGCTGGTGACAGCGCATCGAAAGACAACCCCGTTCTCTTCCTGAAAAGTTCTCTTGAAAAATTATATCCCGCTGGCCGCGGTGGTACCAGTTCTGTGATGCGAAGGGGAAGTTCCAGTAGTTGAGGATCGATACAATCTATAATTACATTTAATGCCTGGCGTTGTTCTTCTTTACTGAGCGCCCTGGTTTTGGATGCCGCTCCGTCACGCAAAGCATAAGTATAATACATACCTCCGACCAGTTTTGTGACAGCTTCCAGTTGATAGCGATGATAAAAATAAACCGGCACCAATACATCTTCCAGCATCGCCATGGGCATACCGGGGCGAATATTGTTCTCACCAAAATCAGCCAGCGCTTTTGCCCTCACTTTCAATACCTGTTTTAATTCAGCCACCGCATCATTCCCGTTGTCCCATAGATGGGCCTGTGGATGCATACCACCTGGTGCACGGGCATCCTGGTCGGAGATAAATTGTAATCCGTTTGTTTGGGCACGCAGAAGTATGTCTTTTAATAATCCTGCTTCATTAGCGCCGTTTGGAAAATCCTGGTAGCCCCAGGCAATGGCCACTTTATCCCATTCCCCGATCTTGCCATCATAGGCATTCACAATGTCGATCTCTCCTTTCGCGTCGATCATTGCCTGCGGATGCGGGTAATCCATCACACTGGCCCTGTCACTTACGCTGGAAGCATAATTATGCATCAGTCCCAATGTATGTCCCACTTCATGTGCGGACAATTGCTTTAACCGGTCCAAAGCCATTTTCAACATAGGATCAGTGACCGGCTCCCCATTTTCTCCAGGGGAGTCCTTTCGGTCAAACGGAGCCAGCAAACCCTGTGCAATCATATAATCTTGTCGCACCCTCAATGAACCAAGTGTTACATGTCCTTTTATTATCTCCCCGGTCCTTGGATCCGTAACGGACGCTCCATAGCTCCATCCGCGGGTGGAACGATGCACCCAGTTGATCACACTGTATCGCACATCCATCGGGTCGGCATCTTCGGGTAATAGCTTTACCTGGAACGCATTTTTATACCCGGCTGCCTCAAAAGCCTGGTTCCACCAACCAGCTCCTTCCAGCAAAGCACTGCGGATCGGCTCGGGTGTTCCATTGTCGAGATAATAAATAATGGGTTTTACAGCTTCGCTTATTGCCGCAGTTGGATCCTTCTTCTTCAAGCGGTGCCGCGTGATAAAATATTTTTCAACCGGTTGCGAAACAGGTGAACTGTAATCATAAAAAGAAATGGGAATATAACTGCTGCGTGGGTCAAATTCCCTGGGCTGGTAATCGTTATCCGGCAACTGCACAAAAGAATGGTGTATGCGCAATGTAACCGCTTCAGGTGATGGTGTGACAGAATTGACAAAGTTGCCTGTAGTGCCATCGATATTGACAAATGTGAGCGTTGCTTCAAATTCTGAATTCTGGGGGAAGTTCTTAGTCCTTGGTAAATAAATGACCGACCGGCTTTTATCCAGCGAATAATTCCCCTGCTGACCTGTTCTGAGCCGGGAAGCCACCTGCATCGCATCTCTTAGAAAAAAATCGGTGGCATCAACGAGGAAACGATCAGCCGTTTCTGCTTCTGCTGTAAAGCCCCAGAGCGCAGACTGGGCAAAGGATTGCTCAACAGCTCTTTTTTCTGCGATATCATTGGTAACAGCCCGGTAATTATAATTTGGCTGTACCAATAGTATCTTTCTTCCCGTCTTTGAAAATTTTACGATGCGCTCGCCACTCAATAAACCTCTGTCCAGCCCAATATCATTGGATCCCAGCCCCGCGGGTAATGTGGTGTAGTATAATATTTCCGTGTCCAGTTTATTTATTTCGAGCCAGATCTTGCCGCTGTTCTCATCCCAATAAAAATTCAGGAAGCCCTCGTATTTTTTGAGATCTTTTGTTTTTTCTTCGATAGAGGGAAGTTTTTGAGCGGTTACATAAAACGGAAACAAGAGGACAAGCAACAACAGCTTTCGCATAAAAAGTAGTTTTATCTGCTTAAGATAAGGAAATTCAAAACGCGTTATTATCAATTATTACCGGCGGGTCAGACTTCTCTATTCCGGCTCCACCAGCGGTAACCGATATAGCCGACAATGGCGAAGGGAGCAAATGCGAGGTAGAGGATCCCGGAGTTCATGCCTTTGGCGGGCTTCTCGCCGAGTTGCTGGGTGGTTTTGGTACAGATGGAACATTGCGCTTCCGTATATTGTTGCGATGACAGCAATAAAACAATAGTAAAGAGTAATGCCTGTACCCACTTTTTCATGACCGGGATATTTGCCGCAAAGTTAAGTTCTAAAGGGGTATTATTACCAGGTAAACCCGATTATTGCAGCACATCATATTATAAATTATTAAAGGTTCAAGGCCCTTCTGCAACCAACCGATAGAAAAATCTATCCGTACCAGCGGGTATTGACCCTCCCGGACAAAATCCTGAACTTTGAAATCTAAACCCTTTTTTATGCGCCGCCACTTATTGCTTCTGCCTGTATTCCTTGTGATCGCCTGTCTCTGCAAAGCCCAAACCGCTGTAGAGTTCTATGAAAAAGGCAATACATTAAAAAATGAGAAAAAAGCAAAAGAAGCACTGGCTGCTTACCACGAAGCAACTAAACGCGACCCTGGTTACACTGCAGCCTGGTATGAAATGGGCTGGTGCAGCAATGACCTGAAAGATCATATAAATGCTATTATATACCTGAGGAAAGCAGTCCAGAAATGGCCCACGGTTCCAAAAGTTCATTTTGAATTGGGCTATGCTTTTGAAAAGACCAACAAATACGATTCAGCCATTGATCACTATAAGCGTTGCCTGGAACTCAAGCCAGATTATTCCCTGGCGCATAAACAATTGGGCGTTATCGCTTATTACCAGGAAGATTATACCTCCGGCGTGGAATACTTTAAAAAATACGAGGAATACGCCAAAAACCCAATCACAGATTACCTCTATTGGTACCGCAAAGGTTTTATGTACAACGCATTGAAAAAATACGAGGAGGCGATCATTGCCCTGGATAAATCCAAGTCGTTCAAAACTGATTATCTCAATACCCACCTCGAACTGGGTTTTGCCAGTAGCCGGTTAAAACAAAATGATGTAGCAATCGCCCATTATAAGAAAGCGATTGATCTGGATCCCAAAAGCCATATTCCTTACAACGGGATCGGTGAGGTCTATCGGGACAATATCAAAGACAGGGATGAAGCTATGAAATGGTACCAAAAAGCCCTGGACATTAATTCAACGGAAAGAAAAGCTTGTTTTGGAATGGCGTATTGTCTTAACAGTAAAGAAAGATACAGCGAAGCAGTGCCCTATCTAAAAACAGCGATCGAGCAGGAGTCGACCTATACAGCCGCTCATGTTGAACTGGGATATGCCTATTATAAACTGAACAACTATTCCTTAGGGTTGGAAAGCATGAATAAAGCATTGAAGTTAAATCCGACCAATACAAATGCCCGTTATTATTCAGGCCTCATTTATATCGCCCAGGGCAACAGGACCATGGCCCAGAAAATGGTGGATGAATTAATAGGTCTGAACTCAAAAGACGCAACGGGCTTACAGGATAAAGTAAATAAGATGTGAAGCAACGGAAGTGGTATGATCCGAACCTTTATACCGCTTCCGCTTCCATCTTTTAGCCTTGCAATGATCCATAAAAAAACACAGGCAATGTACCTGTGTTTCCGTGAATAAATTTATTGGGTTGTAAATCACACCGCTTCAGATTCCATCTTCTTCTGCACCTTCTTCCTTTCATCTTCATTCAATATCACTTTCCGCATACGGATAAAGCTCGGTGTTACTTCGATACACTCATCCTGCTGGATATATTCCATACACTCTTCGAGTGTCATTAACGTTTTAGGTTGAATACGGGTAGCATCGTCACTTCCGCTCGCCCGGTGATTCGTCAGTTTTTTCGGCTCTGTAGCATTCACCACCAGGTCCCCTGGTTTAATGTTCTCCGCGATGATCTGACCAGCATATACTTCTTCACCGGCATCAACAAAGAAACTACCCCGGTCCTGCAATTTATCGATGGAATACCCTGTTGTCTTTTCAGTATTCTTGGAAAGCAATACGCCATTACCTCTTCCGGGGATCGGGCCTTTCCAGGGTTTATATTCAGTAAAACGGTGGGCCATTACTGCTTCGCCGGTAGTGGCGGTCAGCATTTGTGTACGCAGGCCTATCAACCCTCTTGAAGGAATTTCAAATTCCAGGTGCTGCATCTCCCCTTTGGTTTCCATGATCAGCATTTCGCCTTTGCGACGGCTAACCAGGTCAATAACCTTGCTGGCAAATTCCTGCGGCACATCCACCACCAGGTTTTCATACGGCTCACATTTTTTACCGTTGATCTCTTTTATAATTACCTGTGGCTGACCGACAGTCAACTCGTATCCTTCACGGCGCATGGTCTCGATCAGGATACCGAGATGGAGAATACCACGACCATATACCATCATACTATCCCCTTCTTCACTGTCTTCCACTTTTAAAGCAAGATTTTTCTCTGTCTCTTTCATCAACCTGTCCCGCAGGTGTCTCGATGTAACAAATTTTCCATCTCTTCCGAAGAAGGGAGAATTGTTTACAGAAAACAACATGTTCATGGTTGGTTCATCTACGCTGATCACCGGTAATGCCTCAGGCGTTTCTGCATCAGACAGTGTATCACCGATATTGAATCCTTCAATACCCACCACCGCACACAAGTCGCCTGCTATTACTTCTGTTACTCTCTTCTTACCCATTCCTTCAAACACATACAGCTCTCTTACTTTTGTTTTCTTAATGCTGCCATCCGCCTGCATTAAAACAATGTTCTGACCTTCCGTCAATACACCACGGCTTACTTTTCCTATGGCGATACGGCCCAGGAAAGAGGAGTAATCCAGTGAAGTGATCTGCATCTGCACCGGCCCTTCATTCACCTTGGGTGGCGGTACATATTTTACAATACCATCGAGCAACGGAGTAATGCCTTCGATCTGTTCCAGCGAATCATTGAACCAGCCATTTTTTCCCGAGCCATAAAAAGTGGGGAAATCCAGCTGTGCTTCTGTTGCATCCAGGTTAAAGAATAACTCAAAGATCGCATCATGCACTTCATCAGGGCGGCAATTTGGTTTGTCCACCTTATTAATAATAACGATCGGCTTCAGGTTCAGTTGCAATGCTTTTTGCAATACGAACCTTGTCTGCGGCATAGGACCTTCAAAAGCATCCACCAGCAGGCAAACACCATCCGCCATTTTTAATACCCTTTCCACTTCACCGCCGAAGTCGGCGTGACCCGGTGTATCGATCACATTGATCTTAACGTC
>JANOHQ010000201.1:0-4620 GCA_031406595.1 Chitinophagaceae bacterium | reverse complement strand
GGACAAAGCTGAAGAAGAGTACGACAAAGTGGACCCAGGAGGCGGGGGTGAATTGGATGAGTTAAAGGCCTCCCCAAGCCCCTCCGAAGGAGAGGCTTAAGAAGGGTCGTTTAAGGTTGCAAATTGTGACCGTATCAACAGCATTATCTTGATGTCGCACATTGCTACATCAAGTGACAGGCTGAATTAAAATTTTGAGGTCACAAATTGTGACTTCAAGTTGAAACCAATATTGGAAGTCACAATTTGCGACCTCCAATTGAAGTAAGTCATGATGTCGCAATTTGGGACATCATGTGACAGATTAAATTAAAACTTGAGGTCGCAAATTACGTCCTCAAGATGGCAAAGGATTGAAAAGCAAACAACCGAACCTATGCGGTCACAATTTGTGACCGTATCAAACAGGTAACAAATGGCTAAAACAAAGAAAGATATAGTCAGATACACTCTTTGTATGAAGTATCCTAAAAAGAAAAGTTGTAAATTTTTCAAATAAAAAAAACATTCCCGTTGAATTATCAAAACAAGTTAAGAGTTTCAAAAATTATATTTATTCAATAGAGGTGGCTCTAGAATAGTCAAAAATTGTTCTGGTATTTCTGAATAGAATTACCGAACCCCGAAAAGTGCGACGCAACAGACGATGCCATGAAAAATTAAAGCTGGCAACACTAAAAAATAATTATGAATACAAAAACAATTTCCAAAGTATCGGAGTCTAAAACCTCTCCTTCCGAGGTTCCCGATAAGGGAACGAGCGTAGCTCAAGGGGAGGCCGTAATTCAAAATAACCTTGATTATACCTTGTTCAGTTGGTCCAAACAAAAAGGCATCGCTCCCATCGCCGTACAAAAGGCCGAAGGCGTTTATCTCTACGGCTACGATGGTAAACGCTATATCGATTTTTCATCGGGACTGATGAATGTGAATATCGGTCATGGTAACCAGCGGGTAACTGATGCCGTAGTAAAACAAATGCAGGAAGTGGCGTATGTAACGCCGAGCTGTGTAACAAAAGTGCGTGGTGAACTCGGGAAAAAGTTAGCGGAGATCTGTCCCGGTGACCTCAACAAAGCATTTTTTACTCTATGCGGTGCTACTTCCATCGAAAATGGAATAAAACTTGCGAGATTATATACTGGTCGCCATAAAATATTGACACGCTATCAATCTTACCATGGTGCATCCTATGGGGCTATGTCTGCAAGCGGTGACCCGAGTAAGATACCGATGGATAGTCAGCAGGCACCCAATTTTGTGCATTTCGATCTCCCCTATCTCTATCGATGGGAATATGGCGAGGGCGAGACAGGGCGTACCGAGTCTTTACTGAAAGAATCAGTCGCATCCTTAGAAAGAGTGATCGCCTACGAAGGTCCGGGCACTATTGCCGCGATATTACTGGAAGGTGAATCGGGCTCATCGGGTTGCCTGAAATATCCTGTCGGTTATTTGAAAGCTGTAAGAGAACTCTGTAACAAACATGGCATCCTCCTGATCGCGGATGAAGTGATGAGCGGCTTCGGCAGAACAGGTAAATGGTTTGGTTTTGAGAACCATAGTATCGTTCCGGATATGATCGCGATGGCAAAAGGACTGACATGCGGCTACCTGCCGTTTGGTTGTTTGATGGTTTCAGACAAGATCGCTTCGAAATATGATGATAATGTACTGGCGCTGGGTCTCACCTACTCCGCCCATCCTGTAAGTTGTGCTGCGGCCCTGGAAACATTGAGGATCTATGAGGATGAAGGCTTGATTGAAAACTGCGTAGCAATGAGCGGGTATGTAAATGAGCAGGTAGAGAAACTAAAACAAAAACATCCCAGCATCGGCGATTTCCGGAATACAGGTCTGTTAGGCTGTATCGAACTCGTAAAGAACCGAACAACCAAAGAACCAATGGCCCCCTTCAATGCAAAACCGGATGAAATGGTGGTGATGAATAAAGTAGCCGCGAAGATCAGGGAGCTCGGGATGTATACGTTTGTGCGGTGGAGTTATATATTTATTGCGCCGCCGCTTTGCGTGACCAAAGAACAGATCGATGAAGGGTTGGCGATCATCAGTGAAGCGATTGCGATTGCAGACAAAGAAATTAGCTAAGAGCTTAAAGGAGATAAAAGAGAAGAAGGAGACCTGCGCCATTCTCTTTTATCTCTTTACACTCTTTTAACTCTTAGCCAAAAAATCTATGACCGAAAACCAAAACATACACGACGCTTCTCTTACTAACGAAGACCTCGCTCCTGTCCCTCTCTCCAAACGTACCTGGGGTACCTGGAACTATGCGGCTTTGTGGATCAGCATGAGCCTTTGTATTCCTTCCTACCAGCTTGCCAGTGGAATGATCGATAAAGGAATGAACTGGTGGCAGGCGATCATGACCATGTTCCTGGGTAATTTGATCGTACTGGTGCCCATGATATTAAACGGGCGTGCGGGCGCTAAATATGGCATACCTTTTCCGGTACTGGTACGATCCAGTTTTGGAACAAAAGGCGCTAATATTCCGGCTATACTCAGAGCCATTGTAGCCTGTGGCTGGTTTGGCATACAAACATGGATCGGCGGAAAATCCTTATACCGCCTGTTAAAAGTCTGGAACCCATCGCTGCCCGAGCTTACAGTCAATGGGCTGTTCCCCGATCTTTTACCACTGGTATGTTTTTTATGTTTCTGGGCATTGAATATGTATGTGATCTACCGTGGGGTGGACAGTATCAGGAAGTTACTGGTCTTTAAGGCTATTTTTCTTCCTATCGCAACGGTTGCATTGTTGTGCTGGGCATTTTGGATCATGCAATCACATGGTGGTATCAGCCAGGTATTCAGTGTTCCGTCAAAATTTGAAAATTCATCATCCTTCTTTAATTATTTCATCCCGGCGCTTACAGGTGTTGTAGGTTTTTGGGCAACGTTGTCACTCAATATCCCGGATTTCACGCGGTATGCAAAGAGTCAAAAGGCACAGCAACGGGGCCAGGCATTGGGTCTACCAACCTCCATGACCTTTATCGCTTTTGTCGCCGTGATCGTTTCGCTCACCACCACATTTGTGTTTAATGAAACGATCTGGGAGCCTGAGGCATTGGTAGGCCGGATCGGCAACAAGATCGTTGTTAGCTTTGCCCTGATCGCTGTGGTTATCGCTACACTTGCAACAAATATCGCCGCCAATATCGTCAGTCCTGCCAATGATTTTTCGAACCTGTCGCCAAAGAAGATCAACTTCAGAAGGGGCGGTTATATTACCGGAATAATCGGGGTCCTGATCTTCCCCTGGAAACTGGTGGAGGATCCAACAGGATATATTTTTAGCTGGCTGATTGGTTATTCTGCCCTCCTCGGCCCGATCGGTGGTATTATGATCGCTGATTATTTTTTCACCAGGAAACAAAACTTAGTGGTTTCAGAACTATACAGTACAACAGGCATATACAGCTATGGTAATGGATTTAACAACAAAGCGATCATTGCATTCCTTGCAGGCGTGATCCCCAATATCCCCGGTTTTTTATTGCAGGTTAAACTGGTATCAGCGGATGTTTTCCCGGGCTGGATATCCGAGCTGTATCATTATGCCTGGTTTGTAGGTTTTTTTGTGAGCGGTTTTGTATATTGGATATTGATGAAAGATAAAAACAAACAGATAAAAACTAAAAGTTAAGATCGCCCAACTTCTAGTTTTTCATTTTTAACTCTTAACTATTGCCATGTCAGTATTAATAAAGAACGGAAGGATCATTACTGCCACTGATGATTATATCGCTGATATCTTCATTGAAGGCGAAACGGTAAAAATGATCGGAAAAAATTTACCTGTAGAGACCGGGCATGCCCCGTCTCTACAGGTTATTGATGCATCCGGCAAACTCGTCTTCCCCGGCGGCATCGACCCGCATGTACACCTTGATATGCCTTTTATGGGTACTTATTCCTCCGACAATTATGAGACAGGCACCCGGGCCGCATTGTTTGGCGGTACTACAATGGTGATCGATTTCATATTACAGAAACAGGGTAACTCACTCCGGGCTGCACTGGAAGAATGGAAGGGAAGAAGTGATAATAATTGTGTGAGTGATTATAGTTTCCATATGGCAGTCACCGACTTCAACGAGAATACTAAAAAAGAAGTACAGGAGATGATCGGGAAAGAAGGCATCTCTTCTTTCAAAACATTTATGGCGTACAAGGGTGCGCTGATGATCGATGACCGGCAGATGATCGGGCTGATGGAAGAAGTGAAAAAGCACGGTGGGCTGATCAACGTGCATGCCACCAATGGGGATATGATCGACTACCTGGTTGCCAAACACCGTGGCGAAGGCAAACTCTCCCCGCTGTATCATTATTTATCTCAACCGGAAATAACAGAAGCAGAAGCCAGTGAACGCTTTGTGGATATGGCGAGTTATACAGGTTGCCCGGGGTATATCGTTCACCTTACCTGTGAAGGTGCATTGAATGCTGTACGAAATGCAACAAGACGAAACCAGAAGATGTTTGTAGAGACCTGTATACAATACCTGATCATCGATGCATCATTATATGAACGGGAAGACGGGGCTAAATGGGTGATGAGCCCTCCCCTGCGGGAGAAAAAAGACCAGG
>JANOHQ010000102.1:0-11521 GCA_031406595.1 Chitinophagaceae bacterium | reverse complement strand
CGGTTTTGTCATCATCAATATCGAAGTGCTGGAGATCGTACTCGACGGGATCTTTGGCACCCACCGTTTATTTGCTCAATACCTGGGCGGATTGTATAATTTCCTGATCAATTCATTTGAAATACTGGCCATACTTGTCCTGGTATCCTGTGCCATTTTTTTAGTGCGGAGAAATATCATCAAACTAAAACGTTTTGTCAGCAAGGATCTTGATGGCTGGCCCCGCAGCGATGCGAATTATATTTTGATCACCGAGATCGTACTGATGTCCTTATTCCTGTTCCTCAATGCCAGTGATACACTCCTGCAACAAAGAGGAGTGGAACATTATGCCGCACATCCCACCGGGAATTTTATTTTATCACAATACCTGCAACCCCTGATCAATGGGTTGGGCAATGATGGGTTGATGATGCTGGAAAGAGTTTGCTGGTGGCTGCATATCGTAGGCATTTTTGCATTCCTGAATTATCTTCCGTATTCCAAACACCTGCATATCGTTTTGGCTTTCCCCAATGCATACTATGCAAGATTGGAACCAGTGGGTAAGATGGAAAATATGGAATCGGTCCAGAAAGAAGTTTTATATGCCATGCAGCCCGAGTTGGCCCCTACCGGCGACCAGGCCGTTATTCCCCATAAATTTGGCGCAAAAGATGTAAAAGATCTCAGTTGGAAGAACCTGATGGATGCCTATAGTTGTACCGAATGCGGAAGATGTTCTGCAGCCTGCCCTGCTACTCAAACCGGGAAATTATTATCTCCCCGCAAGATCATGATGGATACCCGCGACCGTGCGGAAGAGATCGGGAAAAATATTAATAAGAACGGCGAATTCAAAGAAGATGGCAAGTCTTTACTGCATGATTATATTTCCGTCGAGGAACTGCGGGCCTGCACTACCTGTAATGCCTGTGTGCAGGAATGCCCGGTGAGCATCAGCCCGCTGGATATCATCCTTGAATTACGTCGTTACCTGGTGATGGAAGAAAGTAATTCGCCGCAGGAATGGGCTGCGATGTTCAGCAACGTGGAGAATAATTTTGCTCCCTGGAAATTTTCACCGGACGAAAGAGACAAATGGGCGGAGGAGATGCAGTCATAAACTCATGTCATGAATTCAGTTGAAAAATTGATTGAAATAGGTTTCGGTTTCCTGGATACAGGCAAATACAAAGAAGCGATCACCTATTTTAATAAAGCCATCGCAATAGATCCTCAAAGTTCGGAAGCGTATGAAGGCCGGTCCATGGCCAATTATATGCTGCTGGAGGTTGACGCGGCCATGGAGGATGTAACAAAAGCCATTGAACTGGATCCCAAAAACCACAAAGCGCTATCCAGCCGTTCCAATCTCTATGCCATTAAAGATGATCATACCAAGGCCATCGCCGATCTTGAAAAGGCATTGGAGATCGCCCCGGAGAATATCTATTATATTGTTTGTCTCGCCCATTCCTACCTGATCAAAAAAGACTACGAAAAAACAATCAGTCTCTGCAGCGAAGTGCTTCATGTAGACACTGTACATTACTATTCCCTGACCTACAAAGCATCAGCGTTTATTGCACTGAAAAAATACGACGATGCGATCGGGTGCTCCCAAAAGTTATTAGACAACTACACGCATACCGGTGAACTCTATAATAATCTCGCCTTTTGCCAGATCTACATCGGTGATCTATCCCAGGCAAAGAAGAATTTTAACGCCGCTATCAAGCTTGACGAAGCCTATGCCTATCCCTGGGATAATCTTGGCTATGTCTACTATCTCGAAAAAGATCATACCGAAGCATTGAGGCTGATCGAACAGTCTATCCGGCTCGATCCTTCCAATTCATGGGCGTACAAGAACAGGGCATTGGTTTACCTGGCCACTGGCCGTAAACAGGAGGCCAAAGAGGATCTTCTCCATGCACTGGAACTGGGTTATACAAAAGACTACGATACAGAAACAGAAGAATTACTGGCAAAAGAATTTCATTACAGATGAAAATGGCAAGGAAGCTCTTAGATCAATTTTTCGTTGCCACACTGGCTTGTTATTCGCTGTTATGTATCTTCCCTTCCTGCGGCACCCATCTTTCTAAAAACAATACTGACATTCAGGTTCCCTATCCCCAACCCTACCCGGATTCAACAGCATTATCTTTTTTACCCGGGACCGTTTCATCCGACTCGCTTGATTTTGGTTCGGCCTTTTCCCCGGATGGCAGATCCTTCTATTTTGCCCGGTCAGAAAATAAAAAACTGCGGATATATGTAACGCATCATGATGGAAAAAGCTGGACGCTCCCTCAACTTGCTCCCTTTACAGAATCCCTGTATTCCCAGGCAGATCCGGCTTTCTCTCCCGACGGTAAATTGTATTTTATTTCAAACAGGCCCAAAAACGCCACTGATTCCAACGCGGATTATGATATATGGTTTATTTCCCCCTTAGCTAACGGTCAATGGTCAGCACCTGAAAACCTGGCAATGGTAAATACCGATAGCAACGAATTCTACATATCCTTTTCAAAATATGGTAGCCTTTATTTTTCTTCATCCCGCGCAGGCGGATTTGGTGAAGAAGATATCTATGTAAGCAAATTTCATAAAGGAAAATATAGCAGCCCGGAAAACGTGGGCGCAGCGATCAATACAAAAAGATCGGAGTATGATCCCGGCATTTCGGCTACAGAATCTGTCATCGTTTTTGCTTCATCAAACCGCGATGAGGGGTTTGGTGGAGCTGACCTCTATTCCTCCCTGCGAACAAAAGATGATACATGGAAACAGGCGATCAACCTGGGGAATCGTTTCAATACAAAAACCAGGGAATATTGCCCTTATTTCTCGCCTGATTCAAAATTCTTCTTTTTCAGCAGCGAAGGGAATATAAAATGGATCGATGTACAAATACTGGAAAAGCAAGCATGGAATTTAAATTTATAAAACAATCCGAAATGAAACTTGACACCTTTTCCTTCCAAACACTTGATTGGTCCACTGTTCCCAAAGAAGAACATAAAGGCGACTCCGGCATGGCTTACTGGCAGGTTCAAAAGATGAACGAAATCCGTGTCCGCATGGTAGAATATTCCCCGGGCTATAAAGCGGATCACTGGTGCGTAAAAGGACATGTGCTTTTATGCCTTGAAGGCGAAATGGAAACAGAACTGGAAGATGGCCGGGTGTTCAAACTCAGCAAGGGTGTTTGTTACCTGGTGGGTGATAATAACGAACCCCACCGGAGCAGTACAGTTATAGGCTGTAAACTATTCATTGTCGATTGAAGAGTTTCCAACCCTCCAAAGGAGGGTTTTTGGTCGTTTAATATTAAAGCTACAGCCAGGCTTGCAGTTGCGTAATTGGTCTCTGATTCAGCGTCATCCTTATCGACTGACTAATGCTTTGTTTCTTTGAACAATCACTTCCTCATTCCTTATTTCTTATTTTCTTTCTCCTCTTTATCCTTATCATGATGCGTGATCTTCTCAATCCCTTCTTCAATTTTCTCCAGTTGTTCTTCAAATTTCTCCATTTGTTCTTCGATCTTATGGGTCATTTCTTCGGGGTGTTCGATCTGGTGGACCGCGTCCTTTTTCTTCAGGATCCGCCAGAGTTGAATGATAGCGGTTAAGGCAAAAATGCCACCGATCACCCAGTTCAGGATATGCTGGTTATTGCTGATGGTATTAGCGATCAATAACCCGCCAAAAATAAAAATACAGTTGCCGATAAAGGTCCCGACCCCGATCCCCAGTATATAAAAGTTGTAATGATCCGATCTTGGCAACAATACTTTTTTTGTAAATAAAACAGTGCTCCAGCCAAACCAGAACGGTATCTGCACGGGGTTCACCGCACACATCACCACTCCCAATAAGAATTTGGGCATGGGGCTGTCGAGTACAAAATTCTTTTCCACGCTGGGGTGCAAAGCCGAATAAAAGCTGGAGACTGCCAGGGCCGTTACGATCACCAGGGTAACCCATTCCAGCGCCTTTAATATCTTTTCCTGCTTCCGGATCCAGTCCATCGCCACCAGGGAGATACGGACATAGATGATCTCCACCAGTAATGAACCCGCCGAAAAAAGCATGGCGGCAGCCACCCCATCGGAAACTGATATCTGCATCGCAGCGATATTCAGTGTTCCCAACGGCAATGAGCCCAGGAAACTGACCAGCATGCCGGTAAAAAATATTTTCAGGAGAGGATGCATAAAACGAAAGTAAGAAAGGACATTCAAACCCCGTACCGGAAAGCAAAAAACCATTAAATTCTATTAAATGGCCAGGTCACTATCACCAGGCGGTGAAGTTTTTTTACATCAGGAATGACGATTTTTTACGGGTTATTTTCAACAGTCCTTCTTCTTCCAGCTGGTTAAGAAAGGTAGTAACGGTTGCCGGGCGCTGCCGATCAGTTTGGCGATATCATCATTCATGAGTGAGGAAATTATCAAAAGACCAGGAAGGACTTTTCTCATCACAGCCATGCATCAGCGCCAGGTGATAATAGAAGGCCATAAACGGGAACGAACATCTTTATTCAGCATATTACGGAGCAGAAGTAATTTATCGCCGGAATTCATGAGTTGAAGGCAGCAAAAGCTTAATCATATTTTTCCAGCATCTTAAAATGCCGTTTGGCATCACCCAGGTATTTCCATCCGCGGCGGAAGGACCAGTAAGGCGTTCCGTTCCGGTGGTTGTAGCGACTGATCTGGTAGAGCATCTTCCAATGATGCAGTAACACACCGTACGCTTTCCAGATACTCATACCACAATCGTAAATATGGTTAGGTTCTGCACCGCAACCATTGAACTCAAGGATCTGGAAATATTTTCCCTGTTTCAGATCTTCGATGGATGTGGTCTTGATATCATAACGACCGTAGTAGAATTTACCGGTGTAATGACTCAGGTCGTCGAACACTTTATGCAGGTCCTGGTCAATTTCCTTGTGGAGATTCGTAAAATGGGCTCCACGGTTATGGTTACCCGCATACGATAAATAAAAGATCTCCCCATTGGGAATAACCCTGTCAAAGCGATGACCATGGCGGTGCTCCATTTCTTCCATCCTGTATCTTGCACGGGGATGTTTTTCGATCAGTTGCCGCAGGTTCAGCACACCATCGCCTACTACCTGCAATAATTCTTTATGAATAAAACCACTGACCACCCCTTTCTCTTTTGCCGGATGGCGATAATAAAAAACGCTGACCTCTACAGGGAGCTCTACCAGGGCCTGAATAATATATTCCACCGGGATCCGCTCATGGTACTTCGACAACTGGTCTTCATTGTCGATCTTGCGGAACAGAATTCCTTTCATCCCGATATCGGGCTTCACAATAAATGGAAAACTAAACCCCGCTTCGGCCATCTTCTTTTTTACCTCCTCAAAGGACCAGTCGTGCATGATATAAATGGTGCGGGGATAGGAATAAGAAGGCAGCTGGTCATACATTTCCTTTTTGCCCTCGCCCTCGAATCCGCCAAATGTGAGGGTAGGATTAGAAGAGCTGAAATACCAAAAGGACCAGCTGCGCAGGCAATACCAGAGCCATACAGGCCCGATAGGGAAGTAGAGAACATAGAAGTTCCATAATTCCCAATTTGTCAGTTTTTGAAAAATTTTTCTCATACCATGCAGCGGTCGGACAAAAATAAGTTTCCTGATAAGATAGCGATTTTTTTGTTTTGCTTATTTTCACTAAAACCCGGAAAAATGAAAAAATACCTTGTTCTTCTTGCACTGCTTATAGCTGGTACTGGCGACTCATATAGCGCCACAATCACCCGGGATATTGCCCCGCCAGCTTCACTATTGATATCCCCTCCTGATCCCCTTCAGTACTTTTCAACCCTGTCGATGAAAAAAATTCAGCAACTGGCAGGCAGAAAGCTGAAACTGAAAGAAAAGATCGCTGTCAAAATTCTTCAATGGAAGATCAAAAAAGGTCTTCGCCTCACCCCGGAAGATCCCAAAACCGATAAGGGGAAAACAGCCATGATATTTGGTATTATCGCTATCCCCTTGCTTTTTGTCCCGGTTATTGGTCCTTTCGCAGCGCTGATCTCCGCCATCCTGGCGATTGTGATCGGGTACAGTGCAAGGAAATCCGACCCTGATAATACAAAAGCAAAGATCGGTATCGTGCTTGGATGGGTAACCATTGGTTTGTTTGTAGTGGCCATCGCGATCGCGATCGCTGTATTAAGCAGTTTGAGTTGGGGTTGAGGATGATAAGTGGGGTGTTTTCATTAATATTGTCCCCGAATCAACGACCCGTTCTATGCATGTTCCAACTGTGGCTGAATTATTTGCCAATGGCAAAACTCCCGAAGTATTGTTTTGGGTAGGCTGCGCCGGCAGCTTTGATCAACGGGCCCAAAAGATCACCAAAGCTTTTGCAACCATACTGGATAAGGTCGGTATCAACTATGCCATTTTAGGCAAGGAAGAAATGTGCACCGGCGACCCGGTTCGCCGGGCGGGTAATGAATTCATGTTCCAGATGATGGCTTACCAGAATATCCAGGTGCTGAATAATTATGGCATCAAAAAGATCGTAACGGCCTGCCCCCATTGTTTTAATATCATCAAAAATGAATACCCGGAATTAGGCGGCAACTACGAGGTCATCCATCATACAGTTTTCCTGCAGAGCCTGATCGACGAAGGAAAGATCAAACTAAAGGAAGGCGGTGCTTTCAAAGGAAAGAAGATCACCTACCATGATAGCTGCTATCTCGGTCGTGCGAACAATATCTACGAAGCCCCGAGAAAAGTACTGGAAGCGCTCGATGCAGAACTGGTGGAAATGAAACGATGCCGCAGTAACGGTCTTTGTTGCGGCGCCGGTGGCGCACAAATGTTCAAGGAAGAAGAAAAAGGAATTACCCGGATCAATATTGAACGGAGTCATGAAGCGATCGGGACGGGTGCTTCCGTTATCGCATCAGCTTGCCCGTTCTGCAATACGATGATGACCGATGGTGTGAAACTGGCGGATAAAGAAGACAGCGTGCAGGTACTCGATGTGGCAGAATTGATCGCTCAATCCATGCAATAGCTTCTCTCTTACATCAAACTGCAATTCAGTAGTATCTCACCCCTTCCTTCGACTATGCCCAGACTATCGGGTTTCAAAGTATTTAAAAATGAACCACGGAGGCACGAAGACACAAAGGCTTCACTAAGACTTCTTTGTGTTACTTCGTGTCTTCCTGTTTTGGTGGTTCAAATTTCAAACCCGAAAGCTATCGGGTTGTACACTATCCAATTATCCAACCTCTGCTGTACTTCAAAAGCCTCCCTTAACTTTCCCCTGGGTATCGGAATTTTTATACCCCTGATCCTGTTGGCATGTTCATAGCTGATCTCGAGAATATTAATATTACCGGCTTCGCGGATATTTATTTCCCGGTATTGGCGCTGATTATCCTGGAAAGATTCCTGTGCATTATTTATCCATACTGTATCGGTAGTGATCTTTATCTCGGGCACATGCCGGGCTTTAATGGGTCTCAATCTCCGGAAAAGGAGAAAGATCAACCCCTTCTTCCTGGTTTTCCAATGGAGAAAATTCTTCCATTCTTCTTTCGTATAGTTCCAGCGGGTCAGTTGCATAGGCTGTGTTATATAAGTTATCGGACGGGTTCTAAATTGGTCGTAATTTAGCAGTATGGATTTCGACTACAAATACCTTCTTGACGGTAATTTTCACCGGGACTCCCGGGTATGGATCTACCAATGCAACCGCCTGTTTACCCTGGGCGAAGCACTGGAAATCGAAGAAATGCTCAAAGAATTCACACTACAGTGGAAAAGCCATGGTACACCCGTAAAAGGCGAAGCACATTTGTTCTTCGGCCAATTCATCGCATTGCTGGCAGATGAGACAGCCACCGGCGTCAGCGGCTGCAGCACCGACAGTTCGGTACGATTGATAAAAGATATAGAACAGCGTTTCCAGGTGAACCTGTTCGACAGAACCACACTGGCCTTTGTGGTAAAAGATAAATCCGATAGCTCACGGATTCAACTCCTGCCCCTCTCCCAGTTACAATATGCAGCCGACAATGGATTTATCAATGGCGACACCTTGTACTTCAACAATCTTGTTCAAACCAAAGATGAGCTGGAAGCGAAATGGATCATCCCGGTGAAGGAGAGTTGGCTGGCGGGGAAGGTTTCTTTTTCAAAAGCCGTTTCCTGAATTATCAATAGTTCACCTGGTAGTCCGCTTGCTGTCTGATCCCGGGCGTAGGTAGCGGGCTCGGACCCCGTCTCCGCTCAAGTCTGCAATTCTTTCTGAATTTTTCCACTGTTTTTTCAGTTTTTGGACGATCCGGAACGCTTCCCTTGTCCCGTAGGGACAGCATGTCGGTAGCAGCGTAAAAGACATCCTGTTTCTTGCGCCGTAGGTGCAAAACCATTTCTTTCGTTATTTACACAAATATCTATGTTGAAACGCAGGTCACAAACATGTGATTTTCCCGTTGCAGAATGTGTCAAAAACGTTGGTAAGAACTCCAGTGTCTCTCAACTTGCAACTAATAAAAAGCAATTCATAATGCCAAATACCTACACACAAATACATATCCAATGTGTTTTTGCCGTGAAATATCGTGATGCACTGATCAGCAGGGATTGGAGCGAACATTTACACCGGTATATAACCGGTATCGTACAAAATCACAGACATAAAATGATCAGCATTAACACAATGCCTGACCATTTGCATATGCTCTTTGGTATGCGATCTCATCAATCGCTATCAGACCTGATGAGAATCGTGAAAAGTGACTCATCAGAATGGATCAAAAACCAAAAGTTTTGCAAAACCAAATTTCATTGGCAGGAAGGATATGGCGGGTTCAGCTATGAGAAAAACAGGATACCTGTGATCGCAAACTATATTGAAAACCAGGAACTGCATCACCGTAAGAAGGCTTTTCTGGAAGAATATAGGGAATTGCTGGATGAATTTGATGTGGATTACGATGAAAGATATTTGTTCAAAGAATTAAAGTAACCTTTTGTTTTGCCCCTACGGGGCAAGAGAAGCTTTTTATCAAATTATACTACTACCGACCTTAAGTCCCTATGGGACTTGATTAGCTCTTTTGCTCCCATGAAACCGATAGTTTAAATATCAAGAGTTCTTTGGCTTCAGTACTGTTTTTTTAACGGTCTTCGTAAAATTATACCCCAAACTCAACCGGAAATTTCTGGTCTGTGCCCTGCTGAAACTTTGCAGGTTAAAATTAGGTCCGTAAGTATAACTCCTGTTCTCCTGCAGGAAAGGATCGATAATATTGACGGTTACGATCAGTTTCTTCTCAAAGAATTTTCGTTGTATGCCCAGGTTCATGCTCCAGTTCCAGCGGGCATAACCCTGCGGGTTGGCAAAGCGATTGAAGTTGAAACTCCCGGTAAAATTTAAAATATCTTTGGGTGTATACGTAGAACTGAAATTGGATGTGAACGATCCTCCATTGCGGTAACGGTTCACGGTCTTATCAAACTCGCTGTATTCATTAAACGTATAACTGGCACTGAGATTTGTTTTTAACTTCTTGCTGATCGTCAAACCACCCCAGGTGCTGATCTCGTATTCTTTTCTGCCACTGATATTCTCCCAGGTTATCTGTGTCTTTCCATCGGGCAGCAAGGTCCTTACCTGGCTGAAAATATCTTCCACAATATTGTATCCCAATCCCAGGTTGATATAATATAACTGTTTGGTGCGCCCGATCACAAAATCAAAATTGTGGGCGGTGGAAGCTTCCAGGCTCTCATTCCCGAAACGCACATTATAGGGATCGCCGAAATCAATGGTGGGATTCAGTTCATTGATACCGGGACGACGGATACTGCGGCGGTAGGCAAACGTAAGATTCAGTTTTTCCTTCCAGCTACGGTTGATATTGGCGAAGGGTAACCAGGTCCAGTAATTATTCTTTGCATCCCGGTTCTCTTTGAATAGTTCGAACCAAACAGAAGTTTGCTCCAGTGACACGCCGCCGGTAATGCTGAAGTTCTCTTGCAGCAGCTGTCGTACAGACGCCCGGATATTGCTGATCCCCTGGTGAAATTTGAATTCATTGCTCAGCGGATCGGATTTAACAAAGACCATATCGGGTTTTTTGAGATAGGTCGCATTCACATCGATATGACTGTTACTCCGGTTATAATATCCCCCCATGGAAAAAAATGTCTTTTTGTTATTCAGCGGCCGGTCATAGTTCACCCGGATATTATACCCGTTGCTTTTGTTATTCGTCAGCTGGTTCTGGGTAGAATCAATTCCGTTCGCCGTGTGATCAGGATGAAAGAACTGCTGAAAAAAATCCCGGTTGGATTGATTGACCGAAAAATTGCCCCCGGTGATGATCTTAAATGATTCGCCTGCAATCTTTCCTCTTTTGGTGTAGGTGAAATTGAAATTGGGACTGTAATTGTCTCCTTCACTCATGATATTCCTCTCACTTAACCGGTAGATATTCCCGAAACGATTGATATTGGTGTATTCGGTCGAATTGTCGTTCTTGTAATTATTCTGGTTGTATTGTATCACAAAATTGATCACTTTGGTTTTATTGATATCATAATCCAGGTTAAACCGGAAATTGGGCCTGAAATTCTTGTTCAGGTAATGATTCCTTGTATTAAAGAAATTAGAAGAGTCGGCATAGATATTATTCCGGCTGGAATGACCTTCTCCCATCAAACGATTGTAGCCTGTTCCTGCATTGATACTTAACGATAGCCCTTGTTTGCGGTAATTAAAGCTCCCGTTCATACTCATTTCACCCCTTGTGCCGCCCGATACACTTACTCTCCCGCTTCTCCCCACTTTTCCTTTTTTAGTGGTGATATTGATAACGCCACCCTGTTCATTCGCGTACTGCGGTGGCGGGTTGGTCATCACTTCGATCTTTTCGATGGAACTGCCGGGCAATGATTCCAGCAGATCCTGCAATTGCTGGAGATTCAATTCAACGGGTTTATCATCGATCAATATTTTGGGCTCCTTTCCGCGTATCGTGATCTTTCCAGTGGCATCTTTGGAAACCAGCGGCACATTATTCAGCAGGTCACTGGCATTACTTCCGGCAGCTAATGCTGATTCACCGGCATTGAAAGTAATATTGCCATCCTTTGACTGGATCAATGGCTTTTCAGCATACACGATCACTTCATCCAGTTGCTGATTCGCATTCGGTTTCATCGTCACGTCATTGAGATTGAAATCAAAACGTTCCTGCCGGAGGTTGATGCTGTCAAGCGAAAGGTTTTGCATACCTACACTGGAAAAACGAAGCCGGAAATAGCCAAAAGGAATTTTTTCAAAAAGAAAGTCGCCATTTTTATCGGTATGGACGATGCGCTTCCGGGTGGTATCGTTTAAAGGGGTGAGGCTGACCGTTACTCCCTCCATGGCTTTTTTATTTTCATCCAGCACGTTACCGGCGATAATACCCGGGTCACTCCCCTGTGAAAAGGAATAATGGCC
>JANOHQ010000466.1:0-2328 GCA_031406595.1 Chitinophagaceae bacterium | reverse complement strand
CCATTTACCACGCAGGAAAGTACCTCTTTTTCCCGGGGAGTGAGATGATACTCGGGAGCCGCTTCCGGTTTTACATGCTCCGGCATCTGCTGTAATTTGGACAATACTTTTCGGGCGATGGAAGGAGACATCGGCGATCCGCCAAACTGCAATTCCTTAATAGCTGCGATCAGTTTATGATTAAGGTGATTCTTTAAGATATAACCAGAGGCACCGGCACAGATGGAATCAAATACCCGTTCATCATCTTCAAATACGGTTTGCATCAATATCAATACTCCCGGGAATTCTTTTTTGATCAGCCTGACCGCTTCAATGCCGTTCATACCCGGCATTTCAATATCCATGAGTACGATATCGGGATTAGTTTTCTTCACATCATCCAGGCAATCCAGTACATTGGAAAAAGAACCCGTCATTTCAAACGCTGCCTCGGTCTTCAGGAGAAGCGTAATACTCTCGCGGATATTACTGTTGTCGTCAAATATGGCGATGCGTAAACTCATTTATTCAAAGTTGAAATAAAAAGACACTCACAAGTTAAACTTTATTTACTCAGTTTATTTTACCAAAGACACACTTACCGCTTCCCGATGCATAATTGGGTACACCAACTAAAAACCGTTTGGTAACACCATCAATAGCACTTGAAGATCCAAATGTTTCATTGCTACCACGCAATGGGTCGGTTACAACTTGCAGTCTTCGCCATCCGAGACCTACTCTCATGAAAATATTGGCATTGTTAAGCGTTCCGGAAATCGCATAGATACCTGATATAGATACACTGGCCCCAAAGTGTTCATTCGCTGTCGGGGTAACATCACTAAATTTACCCATAAATGCCCATGTACTGCCATTAAATTGGTAAAAGTGTACTGCTCCCAAATCTGTTCCTTCAATATCATCATCGTTGGGAGCACCCACAATGACAGAGTTACCGGAAAGTGATACGCAATTTCCAAAATTATCGTTGGCTGAGCCGCCTAAGGCAGTAATAGTATTCATCAACACCCATGCGCCACCGCTTAACTGGTAAATGCTGGCTGAACCCTCGTTAACATTAGAACCATTATCATCATTCGGAGCGCCGATAATGGCGTAGCTCCCCGAAATAGATACACCCTTTCCAAAATTATCCTCTGCTGCACCAGTAGCATCCACAATTTTTTGCATTAAAATCCAGGTGCCGCTGATTAATTGGTAGATGCTGGCAGAACCCTGGTTTAAGCCAGCCGGGCCATCATCAAAAGGGGCACTAACAATAGCATAGTTGCCTGAAATAGATACATCGAACCCAAAATTATCCTGTGCTGCACCGGTAGCATCCACAATCTTTTGCATTAACACCCATGTACTGCCACTTAATTGGTAAATACTGGCAGAACCCTGGCTTGAGCCACCCGGTCCATCATCAAATCTTGCTCCCACAATGGCGTAGTTACCCGATATTGATACAGATACCCCAAAATCATCAAAACCTGCCCCGGTTGCATCCGTAATTTTTTGCATCGTCACCCAATTGATCCCATTGTACTGGTAAATGCTCACAGACCCCTGGTCAGCGCCTGCAATCCCATCATCGTGGTTAGCTCCAACAATTGCATAGTTGCCCGAAATGGATGCGCTCGTTCCAAAATTATCATTCATGGCGCCGGAAGTATCTGTAACAGGGTTGTATTCGCTGATATTATTCATGCTACAATCTCCCCAGGTACCAAAACCAACGCCCCCACTTCCATTTACAACAGAACTGATATTTTCCCAGGTTTGACTTGCCCCCGTTCCATTGGAAATTAAAACCTGGTTGGCAGTTCCTGTATTCCCGTTTATTTTTAATTTGCCTTCAATATTCATATCACCTCCCACATGCAGAGAATCCTGCACTCTTACCCCACCTCCCACATGCAATGTGGCGGCAGGGTTTGTTATATTATTAATACCTACCCGACCGTCACCCCGTAAAAAAATACCTGAGTTAAAAGTGGTGCGCAGATCCAATGAACTGTTAGCGGCAAATAAATCGATAGTGCTTAATAATGAAAAATTGTTACTCTGGCCTTCCTTTTTAAACTGGAGCCGGCTGCCCGTACCTGCCACACTGTCAAACAAGATCAGCGACGGTGAACTGCCGGTGTTTTTATGATTGATTTGAAGTTTGCCCCCTGGTGTGGTGGTGGCAATACCGATATTACCGGTTTGTGCCGTTATACTTATAACAAATAAGCAGCTGCCAAGCAAAGTGATGAGTCGTTTCATAAAAATAAAGATGATAGAATTATTCGTTTCAATCGGAGATCCTGTAACCAGAGAAGTAACTGGTACTTC